>NZ_LZPJ01000127.1:0-25235 GCF_001729365.1 Acinetobacter sp. YK3 | reverse complement strand
AATAGGACAGCTTTATAAAATAAGATTATCCCTTCATACTGAAGAATAAAATATTAAAGAAAAGCCCCAGCAAAAAAGCCAGAGCATTTTAAATTATTTACCAGAAAAATGGTACTTAATATATAAACACTTAAAACATATACTTTTATAATATTGAAGGTAATTTAAATCATTCAACAATCAAATCTTTAGCAGGAATACCAGCACCATAAACAGGTTTTAAGGTTTTTTCATAAGCTTGATGAATGACGCCCTCTTTAGCCAATTTGTCTAAATCCTGATTTAACCAATCCAGCAATTCTTTATTGCCCTTTTGCACTGCAGGTGCAATTAAATCTTGCTCACCTAAATTGGTAATGCCGACGGTGTAATTTGGATTTTCTTTTGCCCACGCCAACACCAATAAATTATCATGCGCCAAAGCAGTGCCTCGACCATCTTTTAAAGCATCAAAGGTTTCCGTATTCTGCTCATACTTTTGCAACTTAATTTCAGGATGTTGCTTGCTAAAGAAAGAATCTGCTGTGGTGCCCTTATTTACCAATAAAATCTGATCCTTTAACTGGGCAATATCGGTAATCGGTTTATTCTTAGGAGACACCACACCCAAAGCAACCTTCAAATAGGGTTTGGCAAAATCCACCACCTGTTCACGTTCAGGGGTCACCGTGAAATTGGCAAAAATAATATCGACTTTGTTGGCTTTCAGATATTCGACACGATTGGCCGCTTCAGTCAGAACAAACTGAACTTTATTTTCATCACCCAATAAATCTTTGGCAACGTGTTTGGCAATTTCAACATCAAAGCCCTGATTTTTACCTTGAGCATCCAGATAACCAAACGGCGGCTTGTCGCTAAATACACCAATACGCACCACACCGTTTTTCTTGATCTGTTCAATGCTGGAGACCTGTGTGGTAGAGTCCGTGTTCTTTTCAGTGGATTGTGGATTCTTATTACAAGCCGTCAGCCCTAAACTTAGTACAGAAGCCAGCAGTAATTTTTGAATATTTGAAAATGTTATTGTTTGCATAAGTTCACCTATTTTTAACGTTTTAAATTGTGTTATTGCTTGGGAATATCGACATCCAGAAAGATATTCGGATTCACTTTTTCGCCATAAATCGGCTTCAAGGTTTGGTCATAAATCTTTTGAACTTCACCTGTCGTTCTGAGCTGTTTAATTTCATCATTGAGCCAGTGCAATAATTGGGTATTGCCCTTCTTCACGCCTGCTGCGATAAAATCTTGATTGCCAATTTGTGGGATACCCGCCACATAATTTGGATTCTTGGCTGCCCATGCCAGTGCATAGGTACTGTCTTGGGAAATGGCATCCCCCCGACCATCAATCAGTGCATTGAAGGCATCGGTATTTTGTCCAAATTTCAATAAATTAATTTTGGGATAGTTTTTACTGAAATAAATCTCCGAGCTTGAGCCCTTATTTACAATTAAAGTCCTGCCTTCAAGACTTTTAACATCGGTAATGGCTTTGGCTTTTGGAGAGACAATCCCCAAGGAAGCTTTTAAATAAGGCTCGGAAAAATCAACCACCTGTTGCCGTTCTGGCGTCACCGAAAAGCTGGCAAAAACCACATCAACTTTTCCTGACTTTAGAAACTCAACCCGATTGGCAGCTTCCGCAATCACAAACTGGATTTTATTTTCATCACCAAGTAAATCTTGAGTGACACGCTTAGCCAGCGCTACATCAAATCCTTGATTTTTGCCCGCACTATCGACATAGCCAAACGGTGGATTGTCCGCAAATACACCAACCCGCAATACACCATTCTTCCGTATCTGTTCTAGTGAAGTATCTTGTGCTGTGTTTTTAGGTTCAGAAGATGCTGGTTGATTACAGCCCGTCAACACGCCTGCCATCGCTACACAAATGATGCCCAGACCAAACATTTTTGTTTTTGAAGAATGGTGATGTTGCCTAACTGCTAAATTCAATCTCATAAAGTCCCCATTTTCATTTTAATAATTCAAAATATTTAAAAAGGTTTTGGCTCTTTCCGTCTGCGGATGCTGAAAAAATGCCTCTGGCTCGCTTTGCTCGATAATCCTGCCCTTATCCATAAAAATAATGCGGTCTGCCACTTTACGTGCAAAGCCCATTTCATGGGTGACGATGAGCATGGTCATGCCTTCCTGTGCCAGTTTCAGCACCACATCCAGTACTTCCCGTACCATTTCAGGATCTAAAGCTGCGGTTATCTCATCCAGTAATATCACTTTCGGTTTCATGACCAATGCACGGACAATTGCAATCCGTTGTTTCTGACCGCCTGATAAATTGGATGGATAATCATATTTACGATCAAGCAAACCTACTCGCTGCAATAGCTGATCTGCCAGTTGTTCCACTTCTGCACGCTGGCGTTTCTGTGCTTTTAGAGGACCAAGCAAAATGTTATCAATCACATTCATATGCTTGAATAATTCATAGTTCTGGAACACCATTCCGATCTGCTGACGTACGCTATCCCACGGCAAATCTTGTCCTAATCTTCCAATACCTTTGAGATGAATCTCTCCCTCCTGAATCGGTTCCAGCCCATTGATACAGCGCAGCAAAGTACTTTTTCCACAACCCGATGGCCCCAAAATCACCACCACTTCCCCTTGTTGTACCTCCAGATCAATGCCATGCAAGATATGACTTTGTTTATAAAATTTCTGCACATGTTGTATCGATAACAAAGTCATGCGTTCTCCCACACTTTTTCTAAATGCGCTGCTAAAAGCGATAATGGATAACAAATCAGGAAATAAAGAATAAAGATGAAACCGTAAATCCACAGCGAGGCACTTGGGACGGTTAATAATGAATTTTCAATAATCTGCTGCCCGACTTTCAGGACTTCCACCATCCCGATCAGTACCGCCAATGAACTGGTTTTGATCATGCGGGTAAACAAATTCAATGCCCCAGGTGTCACCCGTTTTAAACTTTGCGGGAAAATCACATAAGTCAAAGCCTGTACATGATTTAAACCTATGGCATAGGCAGAATCCCGTTGATGCTGATCAATTGAAGTAATCGAGGCACGAACCAGATCGCCCATTTCCGCAGTTCCCCATAAGGTAAATACAAAAATACACACCCAAAACGATGACAACTGCCAGTTAAACCAAGTTGCAAAACCGAAATAAAAGACAAATAAAAGGACGAGAATCGGCACAATCCGAATGGTTTCTAAATAAAAACGGCAAATAATTTTAATCAGCATATTTTTTGAGGTCATGATCACCCCAAAAATTGTCCCGAAAATGGCAGATAAAAATACGGACAGAAAGGCAATTTCGATGGTTTGCAATAAGCCATACAGTAAACGTTCGATATGGCTCGGTTGAAATAAATACTCAAGTCCCATGGCTCACCTTCCGACTGCGGTATTCCAGATAACTTGTTAAAGCAGATACAGGTAACAAGATAATCAGATAGGCCATGATTAATAGAAATAAAGCTTCCGTGGTTTTGTAATCCATGCCAATCAGGTCTTTGGTCACAAACAACAATTCCACCACTGCAATGGCACTCAAGATCGAGCTTTCTTTAATCAGAAATAGGCAGTTTGCGCCAATCGCAGGAATAGACAGTGATAACGCTTGAGGAAACACCACATATTGAAAGACTTGCACGGCGTTGAGCCCCACACTTCGGGCCGAATCAATCTGCCCTTGGGCAACGGACTGCAAACCTGCTCGGAAAGCTTCTGCCATATAACTGCCCCCAAGAAAAGTCAGACCAATCACACCACAGGTAAAACCATCCAGTTTGATCCCGATCTTGGGTAAACCGTAGTAAAGAAAAAAGAGCTGAATAAGCAACGGTGTATTGCGGGAAACCTCGATATAGATTTTGACGATTTTATTGAGTATCCGAATCTGATAGGTACTGATCACACTACAGATGAGTCCAAGCAGAATAGAGAGTACGATACCAATACTGGAGATTTTTAAGGTCATAAGCATGGCCGCATAAAACTGCGGCAGCACACTGTGTATATACTGCCAATCCAAAGAAAACATCCGAATGAAAAATTGATTCTTTTGATAAATACATTGTTGTTATTTATCTTTGGATGAGTCTAATCTGGTTGAAAATTCACATAAAATATTATTATTTGCTAAGCTTTGCTGAAATTTGGATGATGAGCTATATCTCAATTCAGTTTATAAAAAATTCTGGTAATTTTCCCAGAATTTACAGATTTAACCATTAAATTAAAAGCACAAATAGAACAGAAACATAAATAGACTACCTAGTACCATTGCTATCCAAGATAACATCTTAGAGATAATTCTCTCTTGTTTTAAAAAAAGTGGAGCGACCCATTTATCAACATCTATTTTTTGTAACCATGTTAGATACCTCGGAAAGGTTAGCGTAAATATAAGTGAACTAATCATTACACTAACAAAAGTTGGTCTTTTATAGAAATCAGAACCACCTGTTTTAAAAAACAAGAACCAAAATATAATTTCTGCTATGCAAAGAAAAATACATAAGTACACATTAAATTTAGTCTTAAAATTAGAAAAAAATAATGGCGTTAGTATCCAAAAAGGATATATAAAACCCAACATAAACCTAAAACCATATAAGTCATGTTTCATATCAAAAAAATAATATCGAAGAAATATTAAAAAATAATAAGCAACCAACAAAAAGTAAATTAAAACTCTAACTTTATCAAAACAAATATTATCTTTATTACGTATATACACTTGCTTCAATATACAAAAACCAAGCAAATATGCGACATGAAAATATGTTATATACCAAACAACTAGAGCAACATTATCTACATTAAGTCCAGAAAAGCTATATAGTTCAATAGAAAGCCCTAAATAAAAACCAGAAAAAACAAAAATCAGCCCAAAAGTTGAAAAACCTTTTAAAACAATAGAAAAAGGAGAATCTTTTTCATTTAAATCTGAGTTCATAATCGTTTTCATTCACCTCTTATTTTAGCTCATCTAAATAACTTTATTCTCCAAACGCAATACAGGCTTGGCATAACCATTTCTATTTTCAACTTTTAGAATCAAAACCAATGCTGTGTATAAGACTTTATTTTATCTTAAAATAAAGATGATATCTTTCATCCACCATAACAAGCGGTTCAATTGCCGTATCCCAATTTTTTGCGCCTTGCCTTTACGTTTCTGATAATTCATTTGAGCTTATTGCTGTTCTAATAGCAAATACAATATCCATAAATTGCTGTGAAGATAGCCCATCAAACCTGATTTGCTCAACAAATAGCTCTTCTGTAATTTTTTCATAAATCTTTGGATGGGTATCCTGAATTGATCTTTTGATTAAACTACGAAGATAGAAATCAGCAATAGAATTACATTCAAATTCTGTCCATTGATAGCCTAAAGGTTATTTTTCATTAAATCCAACTATATAAAGATAAAGCATCCCCTTATCAGCAATCTCATCATTATATTTTGCCTCTTGATCATAATCCAATTTTCAAACTAGTCGATCTCCTCGTGATCCATTACAATCACTTCTTTTTGTTCAGCGCAGCGTATTTTGAGTAATTCCTCTCCCCAATTAAAACGTGGGCTTAAAAATCGTCATATCCACCTGATCGCTATGGGCGGTGCGGTGGGTACTGGACTATTTCTAGGTTCTGCTCAAGTGATCCAGTCTGCTGGCCCTTCGATTATTTTGGGCTATGCCATCGTTGGTCTCATCGCATTTCTCATCATGCGACAAATGGGTGAAATGATTGTAGAAGAACCTGTTGCAGGCTCTTTTAGTTATTTTTCACAAAAATATTGGGGAAGATTTGCTGGCTTTTTATCGGGTTGGAATTATTGGGTCGTCTATATTCTAGTGGCAATGACTGAGCTGACAGCCATTGCCAAATATATTCATTATTGGTGGCCACATATTCCTGCGTGGATATCGACTTTATTTTTCTTCGTTGTTGTGACCTGCTTAAATCTAGGCAATGTGAAGTTTTATGGTGAATCAGAGTTCTGGTTAGCCATTATTAAGGTTGTTGCTGTCATTTCAATGATCCTGTTCGGTTTGTATCTATTGCTGACTACTGGTGCGGATTCGACTGCAAGCTTTACCAACTTATGGCAACACGGCGGATTTTTTCCGCATGGTTTCTCAGGCCTATTTTATATGCTGGCCTTTTTAATGTTTGCTTTTGGCGGCATTGAATTAATCGGTATGACTGCTGCTGAAGCAGAAAATCCTGAGAAAAGCATTCCGCAAGCCATCAATCAAGTGATCTTTCGGATTCTGATTTTCTACGTGGCTTCACTGGCTATCATCATGTCACTGATTCCATGGAATCAACTGGATTTGGGTGGTCTGGATAAAAGCCCATTTGTGATGATTTTTAGTCAACTCGGGATTGATTGGGCAGCGCATTTACTCAATTTTATTATTCTAACGGCGGCACTCTCTGTGTATAACAGCGGCATGTATGCCAATAGCCGTATGCTCTACGGGTTGGCTGTACAAGGCAATGCCCCAAAAGTTTTTGCAAAAGTCAGTAAGCAAGGTGTCCCGATGCCTGCGGTGATTTTTTCTTCGATTTTGATTTTTGGCTGTGTATTACTGAATTATTTTGTGCCAGAACAAGCCTTAAGTCATTTGATGTATATGGCCGTTGCTGCTTTGGTTTTAAACTGGGCGATTATTAGCTTTACCCATTTAAAGTTTAAGCGTGCCGTTCAACAACAAGGTCAAACTGTAAAGTTCCCTGCACTGTTTTCACCATTTAGTAATTATCTGGTTTTGGCATTTATCGTGATGATCTTATACATCATGTGGACGCAAGGCTTTAAGGAATCGGTGATTTTAATTCCAGTCTGGATCATGTTTATGTTCGGATTATTTAAATTCTTGAAATGGAATAAATCCCTCTAAATATCTGCCTCACAATACGCATCTACAGCACTCTATAAAAACTGGGGATGCGTTATCACTCAACAAAAATAAATAAAAACAAGATAGGCCTTATTTGTTATCAGGTTAATCCATTTGCTACTATAGCCCTATCCTATCCATCGTCTGATCCAATGTCTGAACCGCAACTCTCTCTGAGCGATTATCTAGCAACGGTACAGGAAATCATTCGCCTGACCTTTGACGAACCTGTTTGGGTAAAAGCCGAGATTCGGAATCTGAGTATCAAAGGTGGGCATTACTACCTTGAACTGGCTGAAAAAGAACAAGACACAGACAAAGTCATCGCAAGTTGTAAAGCCACCATCTGGAAGTTCACGGCTTCAAAAATCGTGCTGAAGTTCGAGCGTGAAAGTGGCATTGAGCTGTCCAGAGATTTGAATGTACTGATTAAAATTAAAGCCCGCTTCGATCCTCAATACGGCTTCTCTGTCAATATTGAAGATATCGACTCAAGTTTTACCCTCGGTGATATTGCCAAACGTTATCAGCAGATCCTTGCACGACTCGGCAGTGAGGGTTTGCTTCCACTGAATAAATCTCTCCCTACGCCGTTTGATATTGAGCATGTATTGGTGATTGCGCCCGAAAATGCGGCTGGATTAGGTGACTTTAAGAAGGATGCCGATGCATTACATCAAGCTGGTGTCTGTGATTTTGTCTATCACAACGCGACTTTTCAGGGAAATACCGCTGCGCACAGCATTATGGAATCGCTAAGCGCAGGGCTACGTCAATGGGCAGCAGACTACAATTTTCCACCTGACCTGATCGTAATCATTCGAGGTGGCGGTGCAGTCAACGATTTGGCGTATTTAAATGACTATGATCTTGCTGCCCTGCTGTGTAAACGCAAAGTGCCGATTTGGGTCGGGATTGGACATGAAAAAGATCGGACTATTTTAGATGAAATTGCGCATCGTTCTTTCGATACGCCAAGTAAGGTGATTGCAGGTATTCGTAATCTGATTTCAGAGCGTTCTGTAGAAGTAATGGAACATTTTCAAACCATTAAATTGCTGTCTCAACATCAGATTACTGCTTATCAAAGCCAGAATGACCAATTGATCAGTCGCATCAAGTCACAGTCTGAAAATCAAATCAGTACCAGCTATTTGCAGCTTCAAGTTGCCAGATCAACACTGCAATATTTTGCCAAGCAACAGCTGAAAACAGCTTCAACTCAAATCGAAACATTAATGCGGGAAACCTTGTTGCAAAACCCGAGAAATGTACTGGCTAAGGGTTATGGCATTGTCCGCAATGAAAATAAAGCGATTCGCTCAATCCATCAAGCGAGTTCATCCCTATCTATTGAAATGCAAGATGGCTATATCCATGCCCAGCTTACCGAGGTGATTGATCATGACGAAGAAAGAATTAAGTTTTAAAGACGGTTATGCCTTATTAAAAAAGAATGCCGAACTGCTCGAAGCACAAGAACAACCTGACATTGATAATTTGATGAAAATCGTCGAAGAGTCAATGACGGCGTACAAAGCCTGTAAATCCAGAGTCGATGCAGTACAACAAGCCTTAAACGAGACATTTAAGGATGACTAGCCATCGTCTGACTATGTTTCATAGCTTGACCTGAAAGGTCAGCTCATTCTTCTGCATTTATATAATACTGCTAACTTCATGATCAATTGGTCTATATTTATAGCGCCATAAGATAAATACTCGGATTCAGGAATATTTTTTTTGATGTAATTCAATCGACTAATATATTCATCAGTCCGATCATCCATGAACAAATAGAAGTGATACCCTTCCAATAAACCATGCTCATTGTTTTCTATGATCTTTGACTTCTCAAAATTAATAAACAGCTCATTAGTCATAAAACTTTTCTATATATCATTGAAGAAATGTAGTTCATAAAAAAGATTATTTCATGTGGTTATGACGAACTTATGAATCAGTTCTCATAATTTCTGTTATCCATCGTTCTATCTAAACCCAGTCAACGAGGTGGTTAGAGTAATAACCACAAATGAATGGCAAATGGCCCAACCAGCACCATCAAAATACCTGCAATCACCATGGTTAAGCTGGCAATCACGCCTTCTTCATTATTCCGTTGTTGGGCTCTCGCTGTGCCAAAGCCATGAGCAGCATTACCGAATGCAGCACCATTTGCCACAGCAGAACGAATTTTGGTGAATGCTAAAATTGCATCCCCACAAATCATCCCAACCAATCCAGTAATCACGGTAAATAGCGACACCAATGCTGCTGAACCATGAATATCTTCGGCTAGAATCATCGCAAAAGGTGTTGAGATAGAACGTGCCATCAAACTGTTGGTGACTTCTGGGCTGAAATGAAAGAGTTGTGCCATCTCATAAGCCGACATCACCCCGACACTCATGCCAACAACAATCGCGATGGATAAAACACCGATATTTTTACGAATAGTAGCGCGATAACGGTAAATGGGTACAGCAAAGGCAACCGTTGCGGGTCCAAGTAAATTGACGATCCATTGCGTATCTTGGGCGTAGGTCTGATAAGAAATACCAAAAATCGTCATTAATATAATCGTGAGCACTGGCACGCTAATCGCAGGTGAAAGCCATAATTTAGGATGTTTCTGATAGAGGCGTTTTGCAACCACATAGGCGACCAAAGTCCAGATCAGACACAGGATTGACCAGATATTCATGTGAAATGCCTTTAGATATGCTTATGCTGGAAAGGTTTACGTGTTTGCAAATAGCTTTTGAGACGATTGTAATAATGAATGGTCAGGCAGGTGCTCAACATCACCAAGATCGTCCCTAGCGCAATACTCAGTACAATCTGCCAGCCTTCGGTCATAAACAGGGTTTTGTACTGAACCACGGCAACAACCACAGGCACAAAAAACAGCAATAATTCACCGAGGACAACCGAAGCGCCCATCGCCACCTGATCCATTTTAATAATCTTTAGGAATAGACAGATTAGCAGCAGCAACATGCCTAAAATCCCTGCGGAGATCGGGACACCTAAATGTTGGTGTAGAAAATATCCCACACCCCAAAAAGCCGCCAGAATTAAAATCTGTTTGACCAATGTGAAGAAGCTGTTTGGGGAAGACGTTTCAGAAACGGAATCAGTGCTCATGACAACAAATAAGATGGTGAACTACATCATTATGTTATCCCAGTACTATTGGCATAATATGAATTATTCATGTTAAAATTATGCAAAAATGGAATAATATCTTATTCATGATGCTTTCATTCAAATCACTGCAATGCTTTGTCACTTTGGTCAAAACCCAAAGCTTTACCCGTACCGCAGAACAGCTCTATCTGACGCAACCGACCATCAGTAAAATCTTGCAGCAGCTTGAGCAACAACTACAAGTACAGTTGTTGGTAAAGCCAGAACATGGCCGCAAGAGACAGGTTGAACTGACGGAAATTGGCCAGCGCATCTATCAACATGCACTCGAACTTTTGCAAGCAGAACAAAATATTTTTCTAGAAATTGAAAACTACCAGCAATTAAAAACAGGCACTTTAAAGTTGGGCGTTCCACCTTTAGGCTCTCAACTGCTGACAACTGCCCTGTTTGATTATCATCAACAATGGCCAGAGATCGAACTTTCCTTTCTTGAAGTCGGGTCCAAAGGGATTGAACAGGCCTTACTGAATAATGAACTGGATGTGGGTGTGTTGTTACACCCTTTCGATCAGCAAATCTTTAATAGCATCGAATTGTGTGATTATCCGTTGATGGTGCTATTACGGCGAGATGCGACATGGGCCACACGCAAGAAAATCAATCTGGAAGAATTACAACATCAATCCTTTTTAATGTTTCCTGAAAATTTCTCGCTCAATCGGATTATTCTGGATGCATGCCAACAACATGGTTTCTACCCAAGCATTGCTTGCCGTACCAGTCAATGGAATTTATTGGCAGATATGGTGCTACAACGTATGGGGATTGCCCTATTACCACAGTATTATACCGACATGCTTGATCCTGAATTATTTGCAGCTATTCCGCTCGAAAAGCCAAACATTCAGTGGCATCTCGCTATGGCATGGAAAAAGAATCTGCCTGTTTCTCCTGCAGTACAGGCTTGGCTTAACGTGATTGATCAACACTTTCAGGTGATTCATTCAAAAGCTGGTGAATAACAGAGCCGTATTATTTATTCAAAATCAGTTAAAGCTTTGCCACAAAAAAACTACCCAATCTTGGATTGGCTGACCTACACTGAATCAATCGATTCGTGACATGGCAAATAATAATGAATGACTCAAACTACATCCCACCCAAAGTCTGGCAATGGACTGGAGACAAAACCGATTTAAATCAGCCAACTTCAGGGAGTCGCTATGAGCAGCAATTACCTGTTGGACAACATCCACTCCAGTTATATTCGCTTGCCACGCCTAATGGGCAAAAAGTAACGATTCTGCTTGAGGAATTACTGGCATTGGGACATACAGAAGCTGAATACGATGCGTGGTTAATTAAAATTGGTGAAGGCCAACAATTTGGTAGTGGCTTTGTTGAAATTAACCCAAATTCTAAAATTCCCGCCTTGGTAGATCATAGCCAAAACCCACCACTTAGAGTGTTTGAATCAGGTTCAATTTTGCTCTACTTAGCTGAAAAATTTAGGGCCTTCATTCCCACTGACATTGCTACACGTACCGAATGTTTGAACTGGTTATTTTGGCAAATGGGCAGCGCGCCTTATATTGGTGGTGGTTTAGGACATTTTTATGCTTACGCGCCAGTAAAAATCGAATATGCCATTAACCGTTTTGCGATGGAGACTAAACGTTTACTGGACGTATTAGACCAACATCTGGCAAAGCACGAATACCTCGCGGGTAATGAATATAGTATCGCCGATATTGCAGCTTTTCCATGGTATGGCAGCGTTGTAAAAGGCTGGGTTTATAATGCGGATGAGTTTTTAAGCGTCAATCAATATAAACATGTGCAACGTTGGGCCGATGCCATTTTGGCACGTCCTGCGGTACAACGTGGGCGTATGGTAAATCGCACTTTTGGCGATTTAGCTAGCCAACTACATGAGCGGCATGATGCCAGCGACTTTGAAACCAAAACACAGGATAAGTTGCAATAAAACAATTAAAAACCTCTTAGCTGGCTAAGAGGTTTTTAATATTCAAATGTTTAATCCAAGTTGATCTAAAGATGATTGAGGAATCTATTTTTCAAAAAACTAAAAATATTTAAGCAAAGGAATATGCTTATTGCGGTGTTTAAAGGAGGAGAATTTCAGCATCGCTGGATATAAAAGAATGCTTAAAATGACCGCAATTCCCCACACTGTAGCCATGTGATCCACGCCATAATAATCTCCATAATTATGTCCCCAAATCCCTACAGCAATGACATATAACGCTTTAAGCACAAATAAATGCACGATGTAGAAGAACATGGGTACAGAGCCAAATATGATTAAAGGCTTAACCCAGTTTTTGGTTTCAACCTTCTGGAGTAAGACCAGAACAATAAGTCCGATACCGACATTCCATAAAATGAAAAATAATGAAGGTGGATATTTGGTCAGGTTGAGAAAACTCATCACAGTTTCACTCCACGTTGGCATCATTTCCCAAGGTTGGTCACCGTAAATGTTAAGCGCCCTTAACACGAGAAATAAAGCAATGCCAATCAAACCAAAAGTGATGAGCATACGATTCTTTTGCTGAGTCGTTTTCGGTTTGCCAAAAACAATGTTGCCAAGACAATAACCTAAAGTAATCACGCCAATCCAGGGCAAGACGGGATACGATGTTCTGACCCGTAGCACATCTCCAAAGTTTATCCAGCCCCGCTCATGTAAGACCAACCATATCCCATTCATGACAGAACCCTGTGCAAATGAAATATTGTCCATTAAATTATGCCCAAAAATGATCAGCAAACTGATGCCCCACAACAATTTTTGCGGCAAGCCAACCAATAATGCCAAGGCAATCATACTAAAACCAATTGCCCAAATGACTTGTAAATAAATTACATCAGGTGGGAACTGGCCTGTCCATGCGAAATTGACAATCAGCAGTTCTAGCCCAATTAAAAATAAACCACGCTTCAATAAAAATTCGCGCGTCATCGCAAGACTATTGTTCTTGGCTTGATAGAGATAAGCAGATAAACCCGTAAGTACCACAAAAACAGGGGCACAAAGATGGGCCAATACTCGGCTAAAAAATAGTGATCCTTCTGTTTCAGAAATAACCATCGGATCTGGGACTTGATGATGTAAGTAGAATGTTTCCCGTACATGATCAACCATCATGATAAGAATCACCAACCCTCTGAGCGCATCAATCGCTTGTAAACGTTGAGATAAAGCAGACATAAAATCAAAAAACAAATAAAGATATGTTATATCATAACAATAAATATAAGGTGAATAAAATAGAGGGTAAAAAATTAGGAGATATTAAAGTAGCTATACGAAGTCAGTTAATTTTATTGATCTGATTAGATTCTCAGTAAATCAATCACAAGCCTGAATGCAGAAGATTGTTGTCTGCGGTGAGGATAATAAAGATGGTAACCTGAAAACTGGATACTATATTCCTCCAGGACCTGAACTAAATCACCCTGCTGAATTTCTTTTTCTACCATGTCTTTTGGAATATAGGCCAGTCCCATACCCGCCTTCACAGCTTGGGCAATATCAAAACTTTCATTAAATACCCATTGCGGATTAATCTTAACTTTAAATTCCTGTTTTTCTTTTTCAAATTCCCAAGCGTAGATTCCACCTTGGGTCATTAATCTAAAACCAATACATTGATGCTGGTCTAGATCTTTTGGGGTTTGAGGCATTCCATGTTGCTGGAAATATTCAGGTGTTGCAACCACAGCCATTTTAACATCTTCGCCAATACGAACGGCCACCATACCATCAGCGACACGACTACCAAATCTCACTCCAGCATCAAAGTGCTCCGCCACAATATCGACCATCCCATTATTGGCACTGAACTCTACTTCAACATCTGGATAAAGATGCGCAATTTTTGCCAGTTTTGGAATCAGGATATGTTGTATAGCATGGCTGCTGGCATTGATTCTCACTCTACCTGCGGGTGTATCCCGAAACGTATTGAGTAATGTCAATTCATTGTCAATCTGGTCAAAGCTGGCACTAATGGTTTGTCTTAAACGTTCCCCAGCTTCTGTGGGTGAAACACTCCGTGTCGTCCTGTTTAACAATAATATTCCCAATCGCTCCTCTAAACCCCGAATCGTATGACTCAGGGCAGATTGAGAAACCCCAAGTTTGCCCGCCGCCTTGGTAAAGCTTCCTTCTCTTGTTACCATTAGAAAAGCATGTAAATCGTTATAATTTTCTCTGCTAATCAAGGCTGTTTCCTCATCAAATTCATTTTTTCAGTATATGTATCGCCCACTCATTCTGGACTTTATATTGAATCTATTATTCATAAAATACACGCATAACTCTATTAATTTTTACACACAGACCTTCTGTTCTTTTGCTTATGAATCATGTCCATTAAAATAAAAAATGCCCCGTTAGACCAGTATCTAACAGAGCAATTGTTACCAAGCATAGGCCTGCGGTGCTTCTCCACAAGGCGGCCAGATCTCATCAAGTTTTGCCATTGTTTCTACTGAAAGCTGTATATCCAATGCTTTGATATTTTCCTGTAACTGCTCTACGGTACGAACGCCACTAATCACGGAAGTCACAGCAGGTTGATGTAATAACCAAGCCAAAGCGACCAATGCAGGGCTTTGGCCTAGTTCAGCACACAGAACTTCATAAGCTTCAAGTTGTGGGCGCAGTGCTTGGATTCTCTGTTGTAGTGCTGGGGTTGCTCTACGACTACCTTGTGGAAGCTCATCAAAAACCCCACCTAATGTGCCCATACCTATCGGACTCCATGGAATTAAACCAATACCATAATGTCGTAATGCCGGGATCACTTCCAGTTCAATACTACGTTGGGTCAGGTTATACAGACTTTGCTCTGATACTAAACCGAGCTGATGACGAGCATTGGCCGTACATTGAGCAGTGGCGATGTCCCAACCAGCGAAATTACTACTACCCACATAAGTAATTTTACCCTCACGGATCAACTGCTCCATGGCCTGCCAGATTTCTTCCCATGGTGTATTTCGGTCAATATGATGCATTTGATAGAGATCAATATGATCTGTTTTTAAGCGCTTCAAACTGGCTTCACAAGCACGTTTGATGTGATACGCAGATAATCTTCGATCATTTGGGCCTGTATCCATCGGTTGATACGCTTTGGTTGCCAAAACAATTTTATCTCTACGCCCGCCTTGAGCTAACCAGCGACCAATAATTTCCTCCGATGTCCCAAAACCCTTTTCCATATCGGGTGATTGTGGTCCACCATACACATCTGCGGTATCAAAGAAATTAATTCCTTTCTCTATCGCCTCATCCATGATTTTAAAACTGGTGGCTTGATCAGTTAACTCACCGAAATTCATTGTTCCTAAAGTAATACGGCTAACTTTTAATCCAGTACGCCCCAAATAAGAATACTGCATAAATAACTCCTTAAGATATCAATTGTTATGCCGCTTTCAAACGTGAAACCCAAATTGTTAAAGCAGCAGAAATAATTAAAAGAATTGCACTCATCGCAAAAGTTGTCTGATAGCCACTATGATCAAATAATAGACCACCAACAGTTGAACCCAATGCGATACATAGCTGAACAATGGCGACGAATAATCCCCCGCCTGCTTCTGCATTATTCGGGAAAGTCTGGGCAATCCAGCTCCACCATCCCACAGGTGCGGATGTTCCAAGCAGGCCCCATAGCCCTAGCATCACGATGACCAAAACGGTCCATGTTCCAAAGCCAATTAATGTGAAAGCAATGGCTGCCATGAGAAGTGGAATAGCAATTAAAGTTCCGTAGAAATGACGTTTTAATGCAAAACCAATTAACAGCGTACCGACAAAGCCCATAACCCCTATCACGAACAGGGTAAAAGATAATGTAGATACATTGGTCTGCGTCACCGTTTCCAGAAATGGACGGATATAGGTATACAGCGAGAACTGCCCCATAAACAGCAGACCCGTTGCTAGCATGCCAACCAAGACAATGGGCTGCCGCAACAGATGAAGTATCCCTGCTGATGAGCTGGAAGTAGAAGCTTTGTTTTTTAATGAGGGAAGGCTGATCCATTGCCAGATAAAAGCAAGTATCGCAACAGGTACCAAACAAAAGAATGCACCACGCCAGCCAATCATTGCCCCCAAATAGCTTCCCAGAGGTGGTGCCACTACCGTTGCCAAGGCATTACCACTGTTAAAAATTGCCAAGGCTCTCGGCACTTGGCTGTTCGGTACAAGACGAATCGCTGTTTCTGCCGACATCGACCAAAAGCCCCCCACAACTACACCAATTAAAGCCCGACCAAACATGTAGAACCAATAATTGGGAGCAAGTACAACCACCGCTCCTGAAACTGCCATTAATGCGGTCAAGGCAAGCAGTAAGATTTTACGATTGATGCTGCCTGCTAGACGTGAAATCGATAGACTGGTGATAACCGCAAATGCACCTGAAATCGCAATACCATATCCAGCCAAGCCTTCCGTAACACTTAAATCTTTGGCAATCGGAGTTAATAAACTGACGGGCATAAATTCGGAGGCGATCAATGCAAATACACACAAGGTCATGGCAAATACGCCACTCCAGTATGCGGGCTGCTGCTCTATCTCGGAAGATTGAGATGTCATAGGCTCTCTCTATAAAAATCAGACAGCCATGATAAAGATACCGCATCACCTGAATAAGTACCTTTCCACGAATAGAGTTATGAGCCTAATTCATCAATTAGGATTCAATAAAGCAATTTCTTCAGAATAAAAATTATTTCAACCCTGAATTTATGAATGAGATTCATAGGACTATACCGTTTTTAGGGGCTAATCCTTGGTCATCTTCGCCTTTATACTGATGAACAAATCATTTCAGCAGACAAATTTGGTTCATGCTGACGTTTAAAACGTTAACTGCCACCTGATTGGGAAAACAACATGATGCAAGAAATTAAACCTGACTTTCCGGTTATTGGTGGCGTTGCTCTGCTTGTCCTGACACTTGGGATCACTGCATCTACAGAAGCAAAAACCAATGCAGAACAAGCTGCTTCACAAAAGGTTTCCAGTATGAATATTCGTTTTGATATTGAAGGCTTAGCTCAGCCAGAATTTGTTCGTTTAAAAGATTCACCAACTACACGGGACTTTATCAGACAGCTTCCTCTTACTTTAGAACTGACTGATTACGCAGCAACAGAAAAAATTGCCTATCTGCCCGAAAAACTGACCTCACAGGGAGCACCAAAGGGACACCCAGCCAAAGCCGGCGATATTGCCTACTACGCCCCTTGGGGCAATCTCGCGATCTTTTACAAAGACTTCGATGGTGTTGCCAACAATCTCATTTATCTGGGCCAATTTGAGACTTTGCCAAAAGTATTTTCAGGCAATAAGCCCTTTAAGATCACGATCTCAATCGATTCAAAATAACAGGAATGAACCCAATGTCTTCTGAAGCACCTGCGACATCACACAATTTTATTAAAAAATCTTTTGCTATTCTTAGCCTGAGTATTGGAGCGTTAGCTATGAACCAAGGCGCATTGGCCAATGAGGAATTAAAACTAAACACCAAATGGGACAAGACTTTTGTGCAAAGTAACAAAGTCGAGCATCAGAAAGTGACTTTTAAAAACCGTTATGGCATCACTCTCGCTGCTGATCTGTATATCCCTAAACATGCTAAAGCTAAACTTCCAGCGATCGTGGTTGGTGGTCCATTTGGAGCTGTAAAAGAACAATCTTCTGGACTCTATGCACAAACAATGGCGGAACGCGGTTTTATTACGCTTGCATTTGATCCATCGTATACAGGTGAAAGTGGTGGTGAGCCACGTAATATTGCTTCTCCAGATATCAATACCGAAGATTTTAGTGCAGCGGTAGACTTTATCGGGCTGCAACCTAAGGTTGATCAAAATCGTATCGGAATGATCGGCATCTGTGGTTGGGGCGGTATAGCACTCAATGCGACTGCGGTAGATAAACGTGTCAAAGCCGTTGTTACAAGCACAATGTACGATATGACCCGAGTGATGTCTAAAGGATATAATGACAGTGTCACACCTGAACAGCGTAACAAAACCCTAGAACAACTCAGTGCTCAACGTTGGATCGATGCAAAAAATGGCGAGCCAGCTTCTCAATCACCTTATAATGTATTAAAAGGTGGCGAGGCCCAATTCCTAGTCGATTATCATGATTACTATATGACGCCTCGTGGCTATCATCCTCGTGCAGTCAACTCTGGCAATGCCTGGTCAGTGACGACACCAATTTCATTTATGAATATGCCAATTTTAACGTATATAAAAGAAATCTCACCGCGCCCTATTCTTTTTATTCATGGTGAAAAAGCCCATTCACGCTATTTTAGTGAAACAGCGTATGAAGCAGCAGCACAACCGAAAGAACTCTATATAGTTCCAAATGCCAATCATGTTGACCTGTATGACCGTGTTGACATTATTCCGTTTGATAAGATGACTCGTTTCTTTAATCAAAACTTAAAGTAAATATGATTTTAGCCAAGTTAAGTGAGCTTCATTTGGCTTTTCTAAAGCGCTTTCTCTCGCAAATACAATGCAATTCTTAATAAAAAAGGTAGATCATTGTGCCCAACAATCTACCTTATATATTCTAACGGATAGGAAGCAACACCTAGGCAGCCTGTACCTCAACCACTTCACGGCGTTTTAGTAGCGCATAAATTACACCTGTAATACAGCTTCCAATCGCAATGGCTGCAAGATAGAGCCAAGCATGACTAATCGCATTGGGAATCAGCAACACAAAGATCCCACCATGCGGTGTTACCAATTCACAATGGAACAATGCAACCAATGCACCAGTCACCGCCCCACCTGCAATACAAGCTGGAATGACCCGAATCGGATCTTTGGCAGCAAATGGAATCGCCCCTTCAGAAATAAAGCATAGCCCCAGCACAAATGCGGCCTTACCTGCATCTCGCTCACTTTGGTTGAACTTTTGTTTAGCCAATAAAGTTGCAATCGCCATCCCAATCGCAGGCACCATTCCCCCAGCCATGGTTGCAGCCATCGGCATATAGGTATTGGTGGTCAACAAACCGACTGTAAAAGCATAAGCGGCTTTGTTAATCGGGCCACCTAAATCAATACACATCATTGAAGCCAGTACGATCCCCATCAGCACGGCATTGGTGGTTCCCATATTGTTGAGAAAATCTTTCATCATCTCAAAAATTTGCGCGACAGGATGTCCCACGATATAGAACATGATCAGACCGACCGATAATGTTCCCAATAAGGGCACAATTAAAATCGGCTTCAAGGCTTCCAGACTGGTTGGAAGCTTAATTTTTTTGGCAAGGAATAAGGCAATATAACCTGCTAAAAAGCCAGCAACGATCCCGCCCAAGAAGCCCGCATTTAATTGAGTTGCGATAAGGCCACCAACCAAACCTGGTGCCAAGCCTGGACGGTCAGCGATTGAATAAGCAATATATCCAGCCAGCATCGGTACCATTAAACTAAAAGCAGCCGCACCAATTTGCTTTAACACAGCGGCCAGACTTCCAGCCTCCTCAGCCGCATTCAGTCCAAAACAAAGGGATAGCGCGATGAGCAAACCACCCGCTACCACCATTGGCAACATAAACGACACGCCAGTTAAAAGGTGTTTATAGACACCTGTTTTTTCTTTATTGGTATCTTGATTGATCTTTTGACTATTTTGTTTAGACGATTCTAAGACCTTGGCTTCCGTCATTGCTTCTGCAAAAGCCTTATCAGTTTGTTTCAGTGCAAAGCCTGTCCCGCAACGATAGACACGTTTTCCGACAAAGCGATCTGTATTGACCTCAATATCCGTGGCTAAAATCACAATGTCCGCAGCAGCAATCGCCTCATCGGTCAGGATATTTTTAGCGCCGACTGAACCTTGTGTTTCGACCTGAATGCGATAACCCAATTTGGCTGCACCCTGCTGTAATGCTTCCGCAGCCATAAAAGTATGTGCCACACCCGTAGGACAAGCCGTCACCGCAACAAAATTCTGTGCCTGATGCTGATCAATGGGTTGTGTTGCCAATTGTGCAACCGTCGTGGTATTACTCAAAGCATCCTGCAAAGACTGCTCGGCATCATCCATCGCTTGTGGGAGTGAAATGGTTGCAACAGCATAATCATTGAAAGCTTCAAGTTGAGATGGTGTCTGCCCAATAAACACAACCGTATCAAAATCTTGTTCAGGAAGCTCATCCTGCACAGAAATGATCGCACTGTCATAGCCTTGCAGTTTCGCAATCTGCGCCAGTTTTTTTGCCAGAATCAACGCATTGACATACTGTTGCGAATTGATCACAAATAAAAGAGATTTAATTGTTTGCATCAGACTTATCCAGAGTGTTGATCATGGTTTGTTGTTTTAGCGCTTCCAATCGCTCATGTTCAGGCACACGAAAGCCGATTTGACTCACCGCATGACTGGCAATGGCCGTAGCAGTTTTTAGGGTTTGCTCAGGTGTCATTCTACTTACCAGACCATGCACCATGCCTGCCAGTAATGAGTCGCCAGCACCCACGGTACTTTTTACGGTGACTTTAGGCGGGCTGGCATGCAACGCCTGTGCGGGATTAATCCAGTTAACCCCTGCCTCGCCCATCGAAATGACAATATGTTCAATATGACAATTTAAGCGCTGGAACAAGGCAATTTGCTGTGAAAACTGTTCTACAGACTCACCAAAACTTTCCTGTAACTCATCCGTATTCGGTTTAATCATCCATGGATTCATTTCAATCGCAGCAACCAGCGCCTGTCCACTGCTATCAATTGCAACGTGCTTTTGCTGTTTGTGTAAGATAGAAATTAAAAACTTGAAATCATCTATGCTAAAGCCCTGTGCAAGGCTCCCAGCAATCACCACATAATCAACGTTTTGGCAGCATGCCTCAATACGCGCAAAGAATGCTTTTTTGTCATGTTCAGACACCAGAAAACCTTTCGCATTAATATCAGTCATTCGTCCAGACTGTTCTGCAATCTTGATATTCTGACGGGTTTCGCCCTCAACATAGACAAATTGGTTATCAAACTGCATCGCTTGAAAATGCTGATCAAACAAGGCTCGATTCTGTTTCCCCAAAAATCCCGACACAATCAGGTCATGCCCAAGATCATGCAGCACTTGTGCAACATTGAGTCCCTTACCCGCAGCATGATATTGCACCTGTTGCTGGCGATTAACCTCACCCAAGCGCAATTGATCTAGTTCCAGCGTGACATCAATTGCAGGATTTAAAGTAATTGTTAAAATTTTAGCCATGCTTCAACTCCACCAAATCACGGACTGCTGTGGCACTTTCACACTGTAAAGCGCATTGAGCAAGCTGCTGGCAATTCTGATAATTCAAGGTACGAATTTGTGCTTTCACCAATGGAATGCTGGATGATGACATACTCAGTTCATCGACACCCAATCCAAGTAAGATCGGGACAGCCTTTGGATCAGCGGCAAGTTCTCCACACACGCCTACCCATTTCTGATGAGCATGCGCAGCCCGAACGGCTTGATCAATCAATAATAAAATACTTGGATGCAAACCATCGGCTTCGGCAGACAATATGGGATGTCCACGGTCAATTGCCAGCGTATATTGAGTTAAATCGTTGGTGCCGATACTGAAGAAATCCACTTCTTTTGCTAATAATGGAGCCAGCAAGGCCGCTGAAGGCACCTCAATCATGATCCCCACTTGAAGATTTTCACATGGATATTCGGCTAAAACCTCATCCAGAATATGCTTGGCTGCCCGCCATTCTTCAATCCGCCCAACCATTGGAAACATAATCCGTAAAGCACGACCATCCGCTGCTTTTACTAGAGCAATCAATTGTTGACGCAATAGCTGCGGTTTCCGTAAGGTCAGTCGAATCCCGCGTAAACCAAGAAATGGATTTTCTTCGGCAGCAATCGGTAAATAAGGTAGAGGTTTATCACCACCAACATCCAGTGTCCGTACCACCAATGGACGCCCTGCAAGGGTATCCAGCACATGACGGTATTCTTTTTCCTGTGTAATTTCATTCGGCGCCTGACGATGAGCCATAAACACCAGTTCGGTCCGCAATAAACCAATCGCCTCTGCACCATGATCGACAGCTTTTGCGGTATCCAGAATCTTACCAATATTCGCTGCAATCTCGACCTGATGCTGATCCACAGTCACTGCTGCTTCCTGACAATGGCGTTCCGCTTCCTGACGTCGCAGTTTCTGTTGCTCACGCTCGCGAATCGCTTGTTCGATCTGCTCAGGCGTTGGATCAATATCAATTGCGCCTGTATCCCCGTTAATCAATACCGTGGTTTGTGCCTCAATATTTAGAATCTGCTCACCCGCACCAACAACAGCAGGAATTCCCAATGCACGTGCCACAATCGCACTATGTGCCGATGCACCACCAACCACTGTTAATATCCCAGCAACGCGGTCTTTGTCTAGCCGTGCCACATCCCCAGGCCCAAGATCATGCATCACCAGAATATAAGGTTGCTCAGGTTCAAGCTGCATGACTTCATCACACAGCACAGTTAAAACCTTGTCACCAATATCTCTTAAATCGGCTGCACGTTCTGCCAGCAGCGGATCATTCAGCGCTGCCTGCGTTTGTGCAGCCTGTTCAATATAGTCATGCCATGCAGCAGCAGCCGTTAGATTCTGATTTAAACCTTGATGTACCTGCTGGATCAGATCTGGATCATCCAGCATTTCCAGATGTGCCTTAAAGATTTGTCTAATCTCATCAATTTCGGTTTTTAGAATCAGTTGGTGAATAGTGTTTTTGACACTATAAAGAGCGATTTCTAGTTTTTCTTTTTCTGCCTTAACGTTGTGTCCAAAACGTTCATATTGAAACTTTTTCGGTTTAATCACATGCGCTGGGCCAAAGGCAAGCCCCGAAGATGCAGCAGTTCCCTGCGCAGGCAAATCGGTCTCAAGAATTTCTTCCCATGCAGTTTCTGCCTGAACAAGTGAAACTGTTTCAGTTTGCTCAAGCGCTTCAACCTCTTCGCCCAAACCATTTTTAACGGCCTGTACAATCGCAGTTAATCCTTCGACGGCATCGGTGTTCGGCTCAGCAATAAAGGTCAGAGTCTGTCCATATTGACAGCCCAAAGCCAATAATTTGGTCAGACTTTTGGCAGACACATAAGGCCCACCGTCTACCGCAACCTGAATGTCACCTTTAAATGTTTTACTGATATTGACCAGTTGTGTGGCAGGACGAGCATGCAAACCATGTTTATTGGCAAGCACTACAGGTTGATAAGGCCAGTCTGGAATAATTTCTGCACCAATCAGCTTGGCTATTTCATGACGACTTTGTTCAGATTGAAGTTGCTGTTGAATATTTGACTGAAATAGAAGATCAATTAAATGATTCAACTGTACGGTATCAAGTTGCTCATGCTGGGCAATACAGATTAGAGTTTGTATTTGCCCCTGTGCAAAATTCAGCATCTGATCGGATTTCACAATACTGACGGCGGCTTCTAAAACGTAATTTTTCCCTGAAATCGTCCAGATGGCATCCTGAATCTGAATCAGGTTTTTAGGATCTAACTGGCTAATGAAACCCGCTTCAACCAGTTTTTGTTGTTTTAATAACTTGGTTGCTGCCCAGAAAAAATCATCAATATCTTCAACCTGCGCCTGTGTCTGAATTAAATTTTCGTGCAAAACCAAAGAATCTGGACGAACTTGCAAAATATCAATAATTTGCTCAGGCGTAGTTGCCGTTTGCACCTGAACACTGACATCATGATTTAAAGCACGAGTCAAGATTTGCAGAACCTGTAAATGCTCATCTGATTTTGCAGCAATTACCACAGCCAAATAAATTTTATGTTCACCATCCCACACCACTCCTTCTGGAAAATGCGCAAGTCGAATCCCTGTTTCTTTAATAAACTCACGCGATTGAGGGGTACCATGAGGAATAGCGATTCCTTGGCCTAAATAGGTTGCGCCCTGTGCTTCACGAGCCTCTAAGCCAGTTAAATATTCAGCCGTTGTTAATTGATCTTCAACCAGAATATTAACTAAACATTGTAGTGCTGTTGCCTTATCCTTGGCACGCAGATTCATATGTACATGCTTTGGCTCAAGTACAAACATAAAGTGTCCTTCAAAAAGTTGAAACCGTTGTTTTTAATTTAAGATGAATAAAGGAAATATAAACCAAGCCCATCCATTTCCCTACATTCTACAATAAGCTTTTTGATTCTCGTTTTAACAGTCACAAATCTTATGAAAAACAGACTAAGTTGATCATCTAATCTACTGTTTGAATTATTAGAAGATGACTTGTTTCTTGAAATTGCGAAAATCAGAAAAAATAAGCATGAGTAAAAACAAAAGTTTTTCGAATTTTGTCGAGCAGTAAAAGTTAAATGAATAAAATAATTAATTGTTTTAATGCTATTTTTCGCCCAAAAAATCAATCAATGATTTTTATTTTATACACAAACTCTTATACATTTCATAACGATATCAATGTACTTTGATATCTGCTTCTGATAAATAGGCTTTCTTGGTGGTCTTATTCCACAAACAAAGCTCTTGACCCATTTTATTTTTCATGTGCGCTTGCGGATATTGACCTTGAATCAGAAGTGCTGAATATCCAACGCGATCATCAAACAACATAACATTACTCGCTGGCTTGGCATTTTTAAGCTGGCTGGCTTTTACACAGGCCGATTTAATGTCCTGATCATGCTTTTTCCAAGCCTGCTCCGAACTGGCAAAAGTCACGCTAGCCACAGCAGAACTTACTACAAAACCCAAAACAGAAAGATATTTTAAAAAGCGACGGTTTCTTATTGCCATGATCATTGTCCTGTAAAGTCGAATGCCTTGATCTATACTGAAACAATCTTATGGGAGAATCTAGCAATTTATACATGTTGTAACAGCACATCTTCAGGATTACACATATCTCTCAACAGCGATTCGAACACGAAATGGAATTCATTTTTTTTGTTATGCCAAGGCTATGAGATATTTGAAAAGAATCACACTGAAGGATTTTTGCAGACAAAAAATAAGCCCTTGTAATAACAAGGGCTTATTTAGATATTTGGCGGAAGCGGTG
>NZ_LZPJ01000126.1:0-9239 GCF_001729365.1 Acinetobacter sp. YK3 | reverse complement strand
CATGAATAAGTGCGGACAAGACTATTGTAAGACCTGTAAGGAAAAAAGATGAATAATATTTTTTTGTTTTTATAATACAGATTACACAGAGTAGCTGTAGAATTTGTATAATCTGATCAAAACGCCCTAATTCAAGTACCCATTGAGTTGTTAAAAAGGGCAGAAACATAAAGGAGGTAATATATAAAGCTTTATTTTTTTGTATATTTAAATGATTTAATGAGTTAATAGTCAAGTAGGAAAATAAGTAAAATAAAATAACTAAAATAATAAATGCTATAGTTCTGATGGATCTATAGCCATAATCCAGGTTGAAAAAAGAGATAAGCTCTCCAGGAAGAGCTCTTCTCATAAAGCCGTAGTCATAATTAAATAGCCACGATGTGTATAAGTAGTTATGTAACACTAGTGTAAATTTAAATTCACATGCTCTAAAAAATATTATGATTGCTAATAAAATGAGCAAATACAGGCTGATCTTTAATCTGCTAATAAATGTAAACATTGATTATCCTACAGTATATTGGCAATCAAATAAGCAACCAGACAACCTACCAGTACACCAGCTAAGATCTCAATCTTTGTGTGCCCCATACGTTCTCTTAGCTGTTTGTATTCAGGTGTATCTTTAGCCAGATGGTTAATCACTACCGCATGTTTACCAATAGCTTGTCTTAAACTATTTGCATCTAATAACACAATAAACGATAGGGTAAGTGCAACACCAAAAGCAGGGGTATCAATACCTTCTTTTATAGCAATAAGCGCGGTCATACTACTTACAATGGCACTGTGATTACTTGGTAATCCACCATAGCCAATTAAGCCAAAAGCCAGTTTCCTGGCTTTAATTGAATTAATAAGAAACTTTAGACAGCCCGCAACTAGCCAAGCTAGAAATGGGGTAATAAGGTAAATATAAGACTTCACGTAATAATCCAAAATAAAACTAAGCTGGCAATAATGTCCAGATACAACATGCGACCCATAAGACAACGGTTAATAATATTTGCCAGTCCTGAGCAATCACATCAGTTGGAGATTCTCCACCTTTTAGTGTTTCAACAATAAACCAGTAACGAAACAATCCAAACATCACAAATGGGATGGTGATAATGAGCTGTGGCTGCACTTCCATCGTATACAGGCTATAAAAAATAATTGCTGTAACGGCAGACATACCTGCAAAGCGGTCAATCAGACTAACTGAATAGTGTTCAAGTACCCCACGTCCTTGAGAGCCACTTTGTATCAGTTCCTGACGACGTTTAATTGACGCGAGATAAAGTGAAATACTTAATGTTGTAATAAACATCCAGTGAGAGACTGGCACTGCAAGAGCTACAGCACCTGCATATACACGTAACACAAAACCAAAGGCCACGATGAAAATTTCAATCACAGGCTCATGTTTCAGTTTAAAGGTATAGGCCCAGTTCAGCAGTAAATATACTGCGATCACATAGATGACTTTAGGTGCGATTAACCAGGAAAATCCTAAAGCGATATAAATCAGAGTTAATAGTATAATTGCACTCTGAGGACTCACTTGACCCGAAGCTAAGGGACGTTTTAGAGACTTTTCAGGATGTGCTCGATCTTTTTCTATGTCCTTTAAATCATTCACGATATAGACTGCGGAAGCAGCCAGACAAAATAAAAAAGCGGCAAACAATACGGAATAAATAGATCCTAAGTTTAGGAATTCACCTGCAAAGATTAAAGGTGCAAAAACAAAGGTATTTTTGAGCCACTGTTTTGGCCTAATTAGTTTAATCAGTCCTGGGATTTCTGCTAGAAATGACCGATTTTCTGCTATATCATACATTTTTTTTTCAGCGCTATATTAAATATAAATGATGGACTCGATTAAGCTCGCGCTGCTTTATACAGCGTTTGCTATAGTTGCTACGTTTTGCAATATTATAGCACAAGATATTTCTAGTTATATTTATGTTGGAAATTTTTATATTTTTATATCAATTGTTATTGGCACGGGTGTCGGCCTAGTTGTTAAATACATTTTGGATAAGAAATATATTTTTAAATATAAAACACAGAATACCAAACATGATGGAAAGGTCTTTATTCTTTATACCATCATGGGCCTTTTTACGACAATTATTTTCTGGGGTTTCGAGTTTGGATTTCATATCGTTTTTGAAACCAAAGAAATGCGTTACCTAGGTGGAATAATCGGTCTAATGATTGGCTATATTTGCAAATATTACTTAGATAAACGTTTTGTGTTTCGTAAGGTTGAGGCATAAATGAAAAACGTACAGGCCTGGGGTAGGCTTTCTAATACTGAACATCACGCTATTCCTTTAATAACGCCTTCACAAGCCTCTAGACAAATACAGCATGGCAGCTTTCCAGGCATTGCCCATGGCATGGGGCGTAGCTATGGTGATGTCGCATTAAATGGCAATGGTACTCTATGGTTGACCACAGCCATGAATCATCTGATGTCTTTTGATTTAAATACCGGGATTTTACACTGTGAAGCAGGTGCGACCTTACAAGATATTCACCGGACCTTGATCCCGCAAGGCTGGATGTTGCCTGTAACGCCAGGCACGCAGATGATTACCGTCGGTGGCGCGATTGCAAATGATGTGCATGGTAAAAACCATCATGCTTTTGGCTCTTTTGGTGACCATGTTCTGCAAATAAAACTTGTACGAACTGATGGTGAAATTATTGAGTGTTCAAAGACTGAAAGAGCAGATTGGTTCTATGCAACTTTAGGTGGAATTGGCCTAACAGGTATAATTTTAGAGGCGAAAATACAATTGCGTCCGGTTCAAAGTTCGTGGATTGATGCAGAAACTATTCCTTATCACAATCTAGATGAATTTTTTTCACTCTCTGATTCATCTGAACCAGACTGGGAATACACGGTATCCTGGATTGATTGTATGAATGGTGCGAATGCCAAAGGACTTTTTTCGCGGGGAAATCTGGCGAGTGTGTCTGCGCAAGCAGAACCTGAAATTAACGATAAAACATTTCCAATTACACCTCCTATTTCATTGGTGAACAAACTCAGTTTACCTCTCTTTAACTTTGCCTATTTTCATGGCAACTCGTTAAAAAGCCAGTCACAAAAAGTACATTATGAGCCATTTTTTTATCCATTAGATGCCATGCACGAATGGAATAAAATGTATGGGCCAAAAGGTTTTTACCAATATCAAAGTGTTGTTCCGAAAGAGATCGGTAAAGAAGTTACCCAAGAGATGTTAAATGCGATTAAAAAGTCGGGCGAGGGCTCATTTTTAGCCGTATTAAAAACATTTGGTGATCGTGAGTCTGGCGGATTGCTGAGCTTTCCAAAATCTGGTGTTACTTTGGCGTTGGATTTCCCTAATCGTGGTGAAAAAACGTTAAAACTGTTAAATGAATTGGATCATATTGTCGAGCAAGCACAAGGTCGTCTTTATTTAGCCAAAGATGCTCGTATGCCAAGATCACTATTTGAAGCGGGCTATCCGCGCTTAAATGAATTTTTAAAATATCGGGATCCCGGCATCAGCTCGGAAATGTCTCGTCGTCTATTAGGGGCCTAAATGTCAAATCAACCAAAAATCTTAATTGTAGGTGGGACGTCTGCTATTGCTGAACACTGCGCCAGACTTTGGCTTAAACAGCAGCCTTGTGAAATTATTTTATTGGGTCGTGATCAAGAAAAATTACAGCGTGTTGTGAATGATCTTAAGGTGCGTACGCCGCAGGCCAATATCCAATTCCAGACTGTTGATTTTGTAAATGCTACAGCGATTCAGGATTGTATTAATGCCATTAATCAACAAGGGAAAATCGATATTGCGCTGATTGCTCATGGTAATTTACCTGATCAAGAGCAATGTCAAAATGATTTACTCAAATGCCAACAGGCAATCGAAGTTAATGCACTTTCACCTGTATTATTTACAGAGAGTATTGCGAAACATATGATTGAGCATAATCATGGTAAATTGGCTGTGATTGGCTCAGTAGCGGGTGACCGTGGACGTAAATCAAATTATGTATATGGTGCATCCAAAGCATTGATTGATAAATACCTGCAAGGATTACAACACCGCTTAGCTTTAATCGGTTCTTCTGTTACAGCAACTTTAATTAAGCCGGGTCCAACCGCAACACCAATGACGGCTGGAATGTCTGGCAAAGGAAAGCTTGCCTCACCTGAGCAAGTTGCTAGTAATATTGTGCAAGGAATTGATAAAGCTAAATTGACAGTGTATACACCAGGTAAATGGGCAATCATTATGATGATTATCCGTAATTTACCTTTCTTCTTATTTAGAAAAATGGATATCTAAACTAGAAAGATAATTAAAAAGCTCAATCATATATTGGGCTTTTTTAGTTATCTTGGTTTAAAAGCACTCACCATTTATCTCCTCACACTTCTTACATTCCAGCATTACACCTAATTTCTCATGGCGCCCTTGTTCGGTTAACACCCAAGGACGATTTTGCCACGGTGGATCATGACGGACATGCTGACCATGCCCACAGGCGAGATCAGCAACATAATGTCCTTCTTCATCGAGATGAAAACCCACAATCGCTTGCAGCATTTAACTTTCTATAGACTCGAGTTTCGATTGTTCCAAACCCTTTAAAAAACGATGGCATAAGTTATGAATCGCCAGCAGATCATTCTGCTCCATGCCTAAAGCGCAGGCGAGTTTAAACGGAATTGCGATAATCTCATCTTTTGACGCCAGCGCTTTTTCCAGCAAGATCACTTTTTTCATTCGCTCGTCTTCTTTGACTGCGACACGCTTTAAAAACTGTTTTTCTTCTAGTTTTTTAATAATGGGTGTCAGCGTTCCTGAGTCAAAAAAAGTCTTTTGTCCAATCTCTGACAACATCACATTGTCCTGCTCATACAAAGCCAGCAACACAATAAATTGCGGATAGGTCAGATCGTATTCCTGAAGCAACGGACGATACTGGCGAATCATGGCATTGGTCGCGGAATACATGGCAAAACACACTTGGTTATCCAAAAATGAAACTTCAGCCATGATGTTTTTTGCTCGACTTGATTGTTGAACATTCAGTATAAATTGGATTGTTTGAAAAGTACATTGTGCATAATAAGCTTGCACGCAAGATAGTTGTGTGCAATATTAAATAAGCAAGCTGAATTATTAAGCAATATATTTCGAGTAATTCCACCATTGGATAGATGAGAGAACACCTATGAGCAAGATTTATGATTTTCAGGCTGAACTGTTAGAAGGCGAACAAAAGAAGCTTTCTGATTATCAAGGTAAAGTGTTATTAGTCGTGAATACGGCGAGCCAATGTGGTCTCACGCCACAATTTGAAGGTTTGGAAAAGTTATATCAGGACTATCAACAACAAGGACTGGTGATTTTGGGTTTCCCATGTAACCAATTTGCCAATCAAGATCCATCCAGCAACGAAGAAATCGGCAGCTTCTGTCAGCGTAATTATGGCGTGTCATTTCCAATGTTTGCCAAGATTGATGTGAATGGCCCAACAGCACATCCCTTGTATCAATATTTAACCTCTGAAGCCAAGGGAATTCTGGGGAGTGAAAGTATTAAATGGAATTTCACCAAATTCCTGATTAATCAAAATGGTGAGGTGGTAAAACGCTACTCGCCGATCACCAAACCTGAAAAAATTGCCAAAGATATTCAAAAACTTTTGGCTTAAGTTGAATTTAAAATTTGATGTTTTACAAATTACTGGCGATCGATTCATTTGCCAGTAATTTTTATCCATAAGAAAATCGTCTATTTAAATAAATTGAATCTAGTGATTTGAATAAATTAGAATTTTTTAGATTTAATAATTACATAACTTGTTTAAACATCATCAGTAAACTTCGTTATACTTTTTGCCAAGATTAAAAATACGAGCGTCAGATTATGCGTGTACTTGTAGTGATGGACCCGATTGAAACTGTGAATCTTAAAAAGGATTCAACTATGGCGATGTTATGGGCGGCCAGCCGTCGTGGACATGAATTGGGTTATGCATTACAGCACGATTTATATATCGACCAAGGCAAGGCTTTTGGTCTGATCTCTCCTTTGAAAGTATTCGAAGATTACAATCATTATTACGAGTTGGGCGAGCAGCGCAAAGAGTCGCTGGCCGATTACGATGTGGTATTAATGCGTAAAGACCCGCCGTTTGATATGAACTTTGTCTATACCACCTATATTCTGGAGCAGGCAGAGCGTGAAGGGGCGTGGATTATCAATAAGCCGCAATCGCTACGTGACTGCAATGAAAAGCTATTTGCTACCCAGTTCCCAGAACTACAAGTCCCAACTCTAGTGACCTCACAACAAAGCCTGATTCGTGAATTTATTAAAGAACATGGCGATGTGATTGTGAAACCACTTGATGGAATGGGAGGCATGGGCATTTTCCGTTTGTATCAAGATGGGGTAAACATCGGTTCGACTCTGGAAATGCTCACAGAAATGGGTACACGTCCGATCATGGCACAACGTTATATTCCTGAAATTGTAGAAGGCGATAAGCGTATCTTGATGGTCAATGGTGAACCGATTCCATATTGTCTGGCACGTATTCCACAAAATGGTGAAGTGCGCGGTAATCTGGCAGCAGGTGGTCTAGGACAGGCTCGTCCACTGACTGAAAATGATAAATTGATTGCAGCAAAAGTTGGCCCATTCTTACGTGAAAAAGGTTTGGTTTTCGTTGGCCTTGATGTGATCGGGAATTATGTGACTGAAATTAATGTGACCAGCCCAACCTGTATCCGCGAGATTGATGCACAATTCGGTACCTCGATTGCAGATGATTTATTTGCCGTACTGGAAGCTGGGCTTAAAAATTAAATAATTCTTATTTTTTGACCAAAATGCCCGTTTGTATTTACTCGAATTTTGGATGCAAATGGGCTTTTAGATATCGGCAGTCTCTAGTTTTTAACAAAGAATCGAAAAAAGCTCAGCTTTCTGTTGTAAACAAGTGAAATTCGCTTTTCGTGAATGAAGCTTTAGGATTAAAATAACGCTCGAAAACAATAGACGATAACCTTTTTTTGAGTTGAAGAATTAAACCGTGACCAATTCACCACAGAACAAACCCAAACATGTCATGATGATGGCCGCTGGTACAGGTGGACATGTTTTTCCTGCGCTTGCTGTTGCCAAACAACTGCAACAAGAAGGCTGTCAGGTCTCTTGGTTGGCGACCCCGACGGGAATGGAAAACCGGTTACTCAAAGATCAAAATATTCCAATTTATCAGATTGATATTCAAGGTGTACGTGGCAATGGTCTGCTACGTAAGCTCAGTGCACCCTTTAAAATTCTAAAAGCAACCTTAAGCGCAATGCGCTATATGAAACAGCTGAAAATTGATGCTGTCGCTGGTTTTGGCGGTTATGTTGCAGGGCCAGGTGGTTTGGCTGCACGTTTGCTGGGTATTCCTGTGTTGATCCATGAGCAGAATGCGATTGCAGGTTTTACCAATACCCAACTGGCACGTATCGCGAAAACCGTATGTCAGGCTTTTCCAGATACTTTCCCAAGTAGTGATAAAGTGGTGACTACAGGAAATCCTGTGCGTGCTGAAATCACTGCGATTTTGAATCCATCATGGCGTTACCAAACCCGTGAACAGGAACAATTGCCACTAAATATTTTAATTGTGGGTGGTTCATTGGGGGCGCAAGCGTTAAATGAGCGTTTGCCAGAAGCATTAAAAAAGGTCAGTGTACCGCTGAATGTATTTCATCAATGTGGTCAAAATAAGCAAGATGCGACGCGTGCACTTTATCAAGGTGCATCTGAGCAATTAAATATTCAGGTTGAGCCATTTATTCATGATATGGCCAAAGCGTATAGTGAAGCTGATTTAATTATTTGCCGTGCTGGCGCGTTGACTGTGACCGAAGTTGCAACAGCGGGTCTGGCAGCGGTTTTTGTTCCTTTACCTATTGCGGTGGATGACCACCAGACTGCAAATGCTAAGTTTTTGGCAAATGCAGGTGCTGCAAAAATTTGCCAACAAGCAGAAATGACACCTGCTGTTTTAGATGAGTTATTTGCCAGTTTGCTCAATCGCCAGCTACTCTCTGAAATGGCAATTAAAGCACGTCAACAAGCACAACCGAATGCGACGCAGCATGTGGTTGATCTGATTAAAAAATTGTAATTCGAGTTTATCTATGTCTCCTACAAATCCAAACCAAGCCAAAAAGCTGATTAAAGTGCCAGAAATGCGCCGTATTAAAAATATCCACTTTGTTGGTATTGGCGGTGCGGGGATGTGTGGTATTGCTGAAGTATTGAGTAACCAAGGTTATAAGATTTCAGGTTCAGATATTAAAGCGTCGAAAACGACAGCTCAACTCGAAGCCAATGGCATCAAGGTGTTTATCGGCCACTCGGCAGACAATATTAAAAATGCCAATGTACTGGTGGTATCGACTGCGATTGATCCTGAAAATCCAGAGATTAAAGCTGCAATTGAACAACGTACGCCGATTGTGCGCCGTGCGGAAATGTTAGGTGAGTTGATGCGTTACCGTCATGGTATCGCGGTTGCGGGAACGCATGGTAAAACGACAACCACAAGTTTATTGACCACCATGTTGGCGGAAGAAAACCTTGATCCAACTTATGTGATCGGTGGTTTGCTGAATAGCACTGGGGTCAATGCTGCGCTGGGTGAAAGCCGTTTTATCGTGGCAGAAGCGGATGAGTCGGATGCTTCATTCTTGTATTTACAGCCAATGGCCGCCATTGTGACCAATATTGATGCAGATCACATGGATACCTATGAAGGCAGCTTCGATAAGTTAAAAGATACGTTTATCCAGTTCTTGCATAACCTGCCATTCTACGGTTTGGCAGTTGTCTGTGGTGATGACGCCAATATTCGCGAGATTTTACCGCGTGTAGGTCGTCCAGTTTTAACTTACGGTTTCGATGAAGGCAATGATATCCGTGCGGTTGATGTGGCTCAGGAAGGCATGCGTTCGCACTTTACCGTATTGCGTAAAGACCGTGAGCCATTACGTGTCACCATCAACCAGCCTGGCTTACATAATGTCCTAAATGCGCTTGCTGCAATTGGTGTGGCAACCGATGAAGGCGTTTCTGATGGTGCGATTTGCCGTGCCTTAGAAGGCTTTAGCGGTGTTGGTCGTCGCTTCCAGGTTCAAGGTGAATATGAAGTTGGCGAGGGCATGGTGAAATTGGTAG
>NZ_LZPJ01000125.1:0-11052 GCF_001729365.1 Acinetobacter sp. YK3 | reverse complement strand
ATATCAAAATGAACAATATCGATCATATTATATTAGGATTACTCAAAGACAATGCACGGATGTCCATTACCGATCTGGCGGCCAAAACGCGTGTTTCTCGCGCAACGGTACAGAAGCGAATTGAATATATGGAATCGACTGGTGTTATTACTGGTTACACAGTGCGCTTCCGCCCCAGTGCAGAGAAAAATATCATTCGGGCATGGATGAATATTATGGTTGAAGGCACCAAAGCCCAAGCCGTTATCCGCGAACTGCGTCTCGAATCTGCGGTAGAGCGTCTGCATACCACCAATGGAAAATGGGATATTCTGGTCGAGCTACAATCAGACAGTCTGGAAAATTTTGATAAGGCTTTGGAGCGAATCCGAAATATTTCAGGCATTTACAATAGTGAAACCAGTATTCTGTTGTCGACCTATAAAACCTGATCAGGTCAAAAGTCAAAGATTGCAGACATAAATAAGGGCGCATGATCTGAATAATCATGCGCCCTTTAAAAAATCACTTATCGCTTAAGCAGTGACACGACGGTAACTACGATATTCTGGTGTCCAGAAATTATCATCAATCACTGTTTTCAACACATCATTACTCATCGGAACAGCCAAGCCATCAGCCATTGCCGCTTTTGCCACTTTAAAAGCAATAAACTTGGACACTTGCTGAATATCATTAATATTCGGCAATAAATCCGCTGCTGGATTTTTCAGGCGTGGCGAACAATCTGCCAATGCGGTACTTGCAGCCATCAGCATAGAGTCACTGATATGCGTTGCGCCACATGCGATGACACCGAGACCAATTCCAGGGAAGATATATGAGTTATTACACTGCGCAATGCTATAAGCCTTGCCCTGATAATAAACTGGCGCAAATGGACTACCTGTGGCAACAATCGCCGCGCCATCTGTCCATTCGATAATATCTTTAGGTTGTGCTTCCACTTGTGAAGTCGGGTTCGACAGTGGCAGAACAATCGGATGTTTATAATATTTCGCTAAGGTTTTGATCACTTCTTCACTGAACAAGCCAGCCTGACCAGAAACACCAATCAGAATACTTGGTTTGGCATTTTTCACCACATCCAGTAAACCGACATATTCACCCGTATACTCCCAGTCACTAATGGCACTGGTTGGTGTCGCCAGCTTCTGCTGGAAATCGAGTAAATTCGGCTGTTGATCGGTCATGAGACCAAAACGATCCACCATAAAGATACGTGAACGTGCTTCGTGATCACTTAGCCCTTCATCCATCATTTGACGAACGATCTGCTCTGCGATACCGCAACCTGCTGAACCCGCACCAACAAACGTAATGGTTTGATCTTTAAGCTGCTTGCCTTGTGAACGAGATGCCGCAATCAGGGTTGCCGCTGTTACAGCCGCCGTGCCTTGAATATCGTCATTAAAACAGCAGATCTTGTCTCGATACTGGGTTAATAATGGCATGGCATTCATTTGCGCAAAGTCTTCAAACTGGATCAGTACATCAGGCCAACGCTGACGCACCGCAGTAATAATTTGCTCAACGAATTCATAATATTGCTCACCACGAATACGCGGTTGTTTCCAACCCATATAGATTGGATCATTCAGCAATTCTTCGTTGTTGGTTCCAACATCAATGGTAATCGGCAACGTATAGGCAGGACTGATACCACCACACGCGGTATATAGTGATAATTTGCCGATCGGGATACCCATCCCCCCAATCCCCTGATCGCCGAGCCCTAAGATACGTTCGCCATCTGTAATCACGATGACTTTGACATTTTTCTTATTCACGTTGTGAATAATTTGGTCAATGTACTTACGTTCTGGATAAGAAATGAAGATACCACGGTGACGACGGTAAATGTCAGAGAAACGCTGGCAGGCTTCCCCTACCGTCGGGGTGTAGATAATCGGTAGCATTTCATCCAAATGCTGACTCAATAAACTATAGAACAGGGTTTCATTGGTATCTTGGATATTTCTTAAATAAATATGCTTATTCAGGTCACTGTCAAATGAAAGGTACTGTTGATAAGAGCGTTGAGTTTGCTCTTCGATGTTTTCAATATTGTATGGAACGAGACCATGTAAATTAAAATTTTCTCTTTCTTCTTCAGAGAAAGCAGAGCCTTTATTTAACAGCGGAAGTTCTAAAAGAGCATTCCCAGCATAGGGAATATATAAAGGTTTTTTGATTTTACTAGGGGTCGCAGGCATACCTTACTCTTGAGATTATCCGTCAAATATATAAAATTTCGTTGCTTAAATTCTTATACAAAAAGAATTCTGGCGAAGTGAATAATTTACACTAATCCGCCATCGAAACCGAATAATCTGACGGTATGCAAAGTGATTCAACATTTAGGAAATAAATAGTACTCGCTAATAATGCACATTTGTAGTCCATCTGTGGCGATATTTTGTAGGTTTTTTATACACCCGACCTAATCTGTATAATTATTCAACACAAATAGATTTTAGATCTCATCTTTAATCAAACACAGCAATTTTATTTTTTATTCAGTATCCCACAGAACCATAAAGGAAGCCTGATTTACTCGCTTATCGAAAATCGTTTTTCCTTTATGTCCGAGTGTATAGGTTAAGCCCGCTTTTTCTTGGATTTCTTGGTAAAGAAACTCAATGCATGTGAATAATGAGTCGGCGTAATACGCTGAATCAGATCAATGATTTTTGCATCATTTCCAATCAGAACACGTGCTTTATCTGCTTTCACAGCTTCAAGAATAATTTTGGCAGCTTGTTCAGGTGGTGTTTTCAACACTTTGTTAAAGGCTTGACTGGCTTTAGCTGGATTCATTCCCAAAGCCCGAATGCTGTCACTCATACGTGCACTATTGGCAATGTTGGTTCGAATACCGCCAGGATGTACACAGGTCGAGCTCACCCCATTCTGTTGCAGCTTTAATTCTTGGCGCAATGATTCAGTAAAACCACGAACTGCAAATTTAGTTGCATTATAGGCACTTTGGGTCGGTTGAGCCGTTAAGCCAAACAGACTGGAAATATTCACAATATGCCCTTCGCCACTTTGTTTTAAATAAGGCAGAAACTCTTTGGTGCCATAGACCACCCCCCAAAAGTTAATCTTTAAGATCCAGTCCAGCTCCTCATAATCCATCCCTTCGACGGTACTTGCCAGCGCCACACCCGCATTATTAAAAATCAGGTTAATCTTGCCATGTGCTTTAAAACTCTGTACTGCCCATTCACGCACTGCTTCCTGATCAGAAACATCCAGCTGTGTCAGGGTAACATTGACAGGATATTGCTGTAACAAAGCCTTCGTCTCTTGCAATCCCTGTTCATTGACATCACTCAAAGCTAAATGTGCACCTTGCTGTGCCAGCAAAAGTGCAAGCTGTCGACCAATCCCTGAACCTGCACCTGTAATTGCAGCGACTTTCTGATTAAAACTTTTCATGGGTAGACTCTAGATGAAGTTGATAAAAATGGGCTGCATTTTGTCTAAAAACGGCGTGCATCGCCTGCTCACCATAAGGACGAAGCATCTGGATATAAGCCTGCACAAGATCATTCAATGTCGCATTGGCTTTATCCATAGGAAAATTAGACGCATACATAATGCGGTTGATGCCAAAGACCTGAACAGCATGTTCAAGCAATGGGCTGAGTAGATTCACGATTTCAGAAGGCGTTGCTGTTCGTTTTTGTTGATAAAAGCGATGTCCTAATACTGGCATCATCAAGCCTGAAATTTTGGCATAGACATTTTTCTGTTCAGCCAGAACTGCAATATCTTGTTGCCATTGTTTAAAAATAGACTCACGCTGCGATGCTGTAATCCCCGTTTTCTTACCCACAGCTCCAAACAAGCCAGCAGGTGTCGCCAGATGATCAACGATGATACGGGTTTGAGGAAATTGTTTCGCCAGACTGGTGATTTCTGCTAACTGAGTGGAATATCCCCATGCATCAAAAGATAAATCCATTTTTGCAAGTTGTTCAAAACCTTTTAAGAATTTCTTGTCACGATAAAGATGAGGCCGATCACACCATCGATAAATGCCACTATCCTCATGCCAGGCCGCCATTTTACGAATACCACGAAATAGTGGGCTCGCCTGCTGATGAGCTTTAAGAATGTCTTTGAATTTTCGGTCTCTTGGGTCAGCCGCAGCAACGATGGCACCCAGCTTTAAACCGTGACGATTAAAATCTAATTGCTTGATCCAGTTGGTTTCTTCCACCACACCCAAGCCTTTGTGATGATGCCAGTTTGCTTCGACATGCACCACGTTTTCTACAGGAAATAAACTGCTATCGTTTTGATAATGCGTTGGTAAATAGGGATTCAATGCGTATTGGGTTGTACCTAAAGTTTCTAATAAAGGCTTAGGTTTGACTAAACGAACAACACGATCCATAACAGCGGGATATTTCCCTAAAGCTTTGACCAATACAGCAGCAGAATGCGGTGTGTGATAAGGATCCCATTGATGGATATGTGGATCAATGATCAAAAAGCCTAATTCTTCCATGGATTAACTCAATATAATTATTTTAAATTGGTGATACTTTATCTAACTGTAACCGTATTTCATCACTGTAGCCTACCGAACAAGTCAGTATGAATAAAATGATTTATTTCAATATGACATTATGAATACGATTCATTTATTTTTGCTTTGATCTTTTTAAAATTATAAATTCATCAACAATTTCAATTAATTGAAAAGCATTTATCTCAAATAAAGTAATTCCCAAGGAACAAAAAAAAACTCAAAATAATTTACGTATTATCAAACTCTTATTTTTTCAAGCTTCCTACTTTCCAGCAAGTTCTTGTAAATGATTCCTATTTAAATATACTGAGCACGCTTTTATCGCTGCATTGACCCAAATTGTCATCAGATTGATAGTCTCTTTTCTCCAGTCTCTACCCTATTTTTGGTATCGCTCAGGTATTCCTATGTCTGCATTCTCTCCGCGTAAAAATCTCATCACGATTGAAATTTTAAAATATAGCGGTTCATTGCTTCTGTCTTGTATTCCTGTGCTGACTTGGGCAGAAACTGCTGCACCAGAAATCACACAGCTAGACACCATCAAAGTACAAGCTGAATCCAGCTCAGGCTATATCGGAACGCAAACAGCATCGACCTTAAGAGGTAAACAAAAAAATCTGGAGAGCTCTCAAACCGTCAATGTCGTTTCCAAACAATATGTGAAAGATTATATGCCCGCGAATCTGGATAATGCACTCACACAAGTCAGCGGCATTACTCAAGGCAACACCTTAGGCGGCACTCAAGATACGGTTATGAAACGCGGTTTTGGAGACAACCGTGATGGTTCAATTACCGTGAATGGCATGCCAATTGTGCAAGGTCGAACCATGAATGCGGCAGTTGAACAGGTTGAAGTATTAAAAGGCCCAGCTTCTCTCCTTTACGGCATTATGGACCCTGGCGGTGTGGTCAATGTTGTCACTAAAAAACCTGAAATGACCCAGAAAACCGAAATGGCAATCTATGGTTCAAGCTTTGCTGCGGGTAAAAATGGTTTAGGTGCAAGTCTGGATACTACGGGCGCAATTAATGAAAGTAACTTTACCTATCGTTTTATTGTCGATCATTCTGACGCAGACTATTGGCGTAATTTTGGTAATCTCAAACAGACTTTAATCGCTCCGTCTGTGGCATGGAACAATGGTCAGACCAAAGTCAATCTCAGCTATCAATATCGTCATTTTGATGTTCCTTTTGATCGCTCAACCATTTTTGATCCCAACACCAAAAAAGCTTTACCGATCTCAAAATACCAACGTCTAGATGAAGCTTTTAATCAAATGAAAGGTGAAGATCATCTGGCACAACTGTTGGTTGATCATCAAATTAATGACACCTGGTCAGCGCATTTCGGCTATACCTATAACTACGAAACCTATGATGCTAACCAGTTACGCGTCACCTCGTTAGATACAAAGAATCATACTGTGAAGCGTCGTACCGATGCGACCTTAAATGCAGAAAGCATAGATAGTAATGCCCAAGCCTATCTCAATGGCTCGATCAATCTGCTCGGTTTAAAGCATGACATTCAGATCGGTTCGGATATCGAATACCGTAAATATTTCCGTCCCGATATGGTTCGTGGAGACACTTCTACCCTAGACTATCTCAACCCAGATTTTGGCACTGTCGAAGCTTCCCGCAATATCGTCGCGTCGGATAGTGACCAAACCGATAAATTGCATACCTATGGTTTTTATCTGCAAGATGCGATCCATTTAAATGAAAAATGGATTGCGGTGCTTGGTGGGCGTTACTTACATTATCAACAGACTGCTGGGCGCGGCAGACCATTTAAAGAAAATACCAATACCAATGATGATGCTTGGCTTCCACATGCAGGTTTAGTCTATCAATGGAATGACCAATTTTCATTGTATGGGAGCTATACCGAATCACTCAAACCGAACTCTACAATTGCTCCTTTAGGTGGCAATGCTGTTATTGACTCGGATGTCCGACCTGAACAGGCAAAATCTTATGAACTCGGTGCAAAATATGAATTTAATGATCGTATTAAGGCCAACTTTGCACTCTACGATATTAAAAAGCGTAATGTGCTTGCCAAAATAACCAATTCATCAATCAAAGAAGTAGAACTACACACCACAGGTGCCGTCCGCTCTAAAGGTGCTGAACTCGACCTCACAGGCCGTCTAACTGATCAACTCGACGCCACCCTGACCTATGCCTATACCAACGCCAAAGTCACTGAAGATGAAACTGGTCTACAAGGCAATCGTTTAAATAATGTGGCACGAGATACCGCCTCACTCGCATTGGCCTATAACTACGGCGAACTTTATAATGGCAATTTACGTTTAGGACTCAGTGGCAATTATGTCGGTAAGCGCGCAGGTGATTCAGAAAACACCTTTGACCTACCTGAATATATGCTTGCCAATGCCTTTATCAGTTATGACACCACCTTTGCCAAACAGGCAGTTAACTTTCAGTTTAATTTAAATAATATTTTCGATAAAACCTACTATACCGCCAGCGTTAATAATCTGGCGGTATCACAAGGTGACTCTCGCCAAGCGGTGTTGCGAGCAACGTTTAAATTCTAAAATAGAGGAACAGAGCAGTGCTTAAATCACTGCTCTGTTGAGATCAATATGAAAAAGCTTCTTTCTATCACGCTGATCACAGCACTGTTTACCTTAACATCTTCTGTTTATGCGAAGACAAAAATTGCGCTCATTTCACAGCTCAATGGCGCATCTGCTTCTGCCGATGTATCTATTCAGAAGTATTTACAGACTCAAGGTTATCAAGTTGAGCTCCTTGATCAATCTGTTTCGCCAAGCAACTTAAATCATCCTGATCTGGTCATTCTTTCTTCAACGGTTGCGTCCAAAAATTTAAAATCAGGTTGGCGTCAACTCCCGATTCCACTGATGACGTGGGAAAATGATTATCTCGATGATCTGGCGATGACAGGTAAACGGATCGATACTGATTTTGGTGAAGTTGAGAAAGAACGTTATTTGTGGCTGGTCAATGCACCGCATCCCCTATCGGCGAACCTTCCTGCGGGAACGCGCAACGTTTATAAAGCACAGGCACCCATGAGTTGGGGCAAGCCGGGATTAGGTGCCACCATTATTGCAACGATTTATGGTCAACCAGAAAAAGTGGCCATCTGGGGTTATGAAAAAGGTGCAACCATGGATTATGAATCTTTGGCCCCAGCAAAAAGGCTGATGTTCTTTCTCAATAATGAGACCTTCCCCAATCTTTCAGAAGATGGTCTCAAACTGTTTGATGCCTCAGTGCAATGGTTATTAAAGAAATAGACTTAAAAATCGGCTTGCACTTTCTTAAGGATGCATCAAATTTCAGCCCATGACACAGCAAATGCTTAGGATTTTTGAACATAGATCCTAAGCATCTGGGTAACGTTGTTATAAAAGATATTCCCAGATCACGTAGCCAATGCCAAAGCCTAAAAAGGCATATAGTGTAATAATGAAGAACACAAAACTGGCATTATTCTTTTTTTTCAAAAAACTCATATCGGTACCTTTCGCTTTGCTCAATTCATATTGTTATAGTGCAGGAAGGTACAGAACAAGAAAAGACACAGAATTTTGCAAAAAAAATATAACAGATTGATATAAAACTTGAGAATTGTTATGAAAAACAGCCCTGAATATATGTATAGGAGACATGAAAAACGTCTTTCTCATACATTCAGGACTGCTTCAAGCTGTTATTAAGCGACTCAGTAATCAGGTTCGAAGATGAGGATTTTCCAGCGGCAGATCATCGACTAAGTGCTCATCAAAAATATCCGTCAGCATACTGTCATAGCGTTTAGCATTGTATTGTAAAAGCGATTCTGCCTCAGCAGTGCTGATAAAACCTGTTTCAATCGCATTGGTAATGTGTTCTTCAAAGCTTAGCCCTGTAAACTGGTCTTTTGACTCCGCTTTTTTAAATTTATTCCACAACGGTTGCAACTGTAACAGACTTTGGAAAGTGGACTCCATCCGTCCCATTACATCATTTGCATCTGTCGTATAATAAACATGTTGTTTGAGCTGATCTCGGAACGCATGCTCTTGCATCATCAATTGCGCCACTTCCTGTTTCAATTGATCCGATGGTGCCGCAATTGGACGACCAAATGGGAAGCAAATTAATTTCACCATACAGGCTGCAAGTTTCATTGGGAAATTATCATAGAAGCTAAAGAAGGCTTCTTGCACCTGATACAAAGCTTTATTCAACGCTAATTCCGCATGTTTCTTTTCTGCCTCGGTTCTTTGTCCATGCTCATAATATTTCAAGATCGCAGTGGCGATAAATAAATGCGCATGAATATCAGCCAAACGCCCAGACAGCATTTCTTTACGTTTTAAATCACCCGCCAGAATCCCAAGCGCCATATCTGCCGTTAATGCAAAATCAGCACTGAAACGGTTAATCGTACTGTAATAGCCTTTGGAAAAATCATCGGCTTGTTTAGAGCCATCATCCGAACCACCCGTGATCGAAAATGCAACAGCTTTAGCGGCACGATTGAAGGTATAGGCTAAATGTTTAAACAATAGTGGCGAAAATTCTTTAAACGCTGCGGCTTTATCTTCCGACTGCAACAACTGCAATTCTTCAAACAAATAAGGATGGCAACGCATCGAACCTTGACCAAAAATCATCAACGAACGGGTCAGAATATTTGCCCCTTCTACCGTAATAGCCACTGGAATCGATTGATAAGTCAATGCAAGGAAGTTACGTGGGCCTAACTGAATCGCTCGACCACCCACCACATCCATACCGTGATTGACCACCTTACGCATGGTTTCAGTCGCATAGTATTTTGCCATTGCCGTCATCACCGCAGGCGTTCCACCTTGGTTCAAACCACAGGTCACCAGATAACGGAATGATTCCAGCATATAGGCATCACTGGCGATATCACTGGTCGCCTCTTGTACCCCTTCAAAATGTCCAACCGAGATTTTGAATTGTTGACGCACACTGGCAAATGCACCCACCAGTAGATAACTCATTTCCCCTGCCGCGGTTGCCAAAGCAGGCAGTGAAATACCACGCCCTACGCCTAGACATTCCATCAACATACGCCAGCCTTTACCAGCATTTTGCTGCCCGCCAATAATCCAGTCCAAAGGAATAAATACATCACTCCCCTCAACCGTACCATTCATAAACGGCGCCCCTGGATTATGTCGTGGGCCGATATGAATGCCTTCATGATCGGCTGGAATCAAAGCGCAGGTAATGCCATATTCCACTTTACTTTTGTCGCCCAATAAACCTTCTGGATCATAAAGTTTAAAAGCCAAACCAATCACGGTTGCAATCGGAGCCAATGTGATCCAACGCTTAGAGAAATTCATTTTTAAGCCAAGGACTTCCTGACCTTGGTATTGCCCATAGCAGACCACACCCGTATCCGGGATCGCACCTGCATCCGAACCTGCTTCAGGGCTGGTCAAACCAAAACAAGGCACTTCTGTACCATTTGCAAGGCCGGGTAAATAACGTTGTTTTTGCTCTTCTGTACCATAGTGCAGCAACAACTCACCCGGCCCAAGCGAATTCGGCACCATACAACTCACCGCAGCAGTCAATGAGCGAGAAGCAATCTTGCTCATGATTCGACTTTGCGCAAAAGGCGTAAATTGTTTACCACCAAATGTTTTTGGAATAATCAAACCAAGAAAGCCATTGTTTTTAATGAATTGCCAAACCTCAGGCGGCAGGTCTTTTTCCTGATGATGGATCTGCCATTCATCCAACATTGAACAGAGCTGTTGTACTTCATTATCTAAAAATGCCTGTTCTTCTGTAGATAAGACTGGATAAGGATATTGATCAAACTTTTTCCAATCAGGTGCTCCCATAAACAGTTCTTTTTCCCACCAGCTTGTACCTGCGTCCAACGCCTCTCTTTCCGTCGTACTCATACTCGGCATGGCATTTGAAAGCACTTTAAAAGCGGGTCGACTGATCAATGCATCACGTAACGGCGTAATTAAGAGAATAATACTTGCGATGATGATGGGCACGCCCAGTAACAAACTCCAAGGCGTAATCAAAATGCTACATAGAATGGCAGTTACAATCGCCACCACACAGCCAATAGTTCGCGTAGCTTCAAAATAAAAGAGAGCCCAAATAACAAAAAGCTGAATCAATAGGCCAAGCAATATGAATAATACAATCATGTTTACTCCTTTGGCTCAGATCGGCATACAGCAGAAATGAGAAACGTTGAGTGAATTTATAGTTGAGATAATTCTTTAATAAAATGATTGTTTTTTATTCTACATATCGGGTCGGTATTTGCTCGCTTAACTACTAAAATTTACATAAATTCATCGAGATGACACTAAACAGTTTTCTCATTCATAATCTAAACATTAAAAACTATTTCCAAAAAAATTATGAAAATAACTTATGAAAATTAGCACTAATCATAATAAATATTATTTTTGTGTTTTTAGAATATATAACGCTTACTT
>NZ_LZPJ01000124.1:0-6245 GCF_001729365.1 Acinetobacter sp. YK3 | reverse complement strand
TTGCTTCTAGAAGCAAGAGATAGAGTTGGTGGGCGATCTAAAACAGGAGAGATCTGTGGAAACGCTATTGATCTAGGTGGACAATGGGTTGGCCCCCAACAAGAATTGCTGCTTGCAGAAGCAAAAGACATGGGAGTACAAACATATGAACAGTATGTTAAAGGTACTCATATATTAAGTAGAAATGGAAAAGTACAGCATTACAAGTCAGATCTTCCAAAATTATCAGTTCTTTCTCTCATTGAATTAGCATTGATCCAAAGGCGTTGGGACAAGGAAATGAATACTTTACCTGTAGGACAGCCTTGGTTAGCGCCTAAAGCCCAAGAATGGGATGGCGAGACTTTAGAAAGCTGGATAAACAAAAATGTCTATACAGATGGTGCTAAAGACTTTGTACGGACTGTTTCAAGTGCAGTGTTTTGTTGCAATGCATCACAACTGTCCTATTTATTTTTTCTTGAATATCTTCGACAAGGACATGGAATTGAAGTTCTGTTAGGTACAAAAGGCTGTGCTCAACAAGATAAATTTCTGGGAAGTGCGTGGCAAATACCAAAAAGAATGGCCGATACGCTGCATGAAAGTTTAATACTGAATACGCCTGTATTAAGGGTTGAACAAAACGAGCAATTAGTAAAAGTATTTACTCAAAATAAAGTTTATCTTGCAAAAAATGTGATTGTCGCGATACCTCCAGTATTAGCATCCAAGATTGAATATCTCCCACCATTACCTACTAAGCGTCTGAAAATGTTGCAAAGCATGGTGATGGGAGCAGTCATAAAAGTTCATCTTGCATATAACAAGCCATTTTGGAGGCTTCAAAACTTTAGCGGGGCAGCAGTAGGTTTGGATGTCCCTGTAAGTGTCGTATTTGATCAATCACCACAGGATGAAAGTAAAGGTATTCTCGTCGGCCTAATTGAGGCAGACCATGCCATTACTTTAAGTGCAATGGATGAAAAAACACGTCGGCAGAAAGTTATAGATAACTTTGTTCATTTCTTTGGTGAACAGGCAGCTCAACCCATTGAGTATGTTGAGCAGGACTGGCTAAAAGAAGAATGGTCTGAAGGAGGATATGTTGCTCATATGCCCCCAGGAACAATGACAACCTACGGCGATTGCATACGTGAGCCATTTGGTCGTATCCATTGGGCGGGAACTGAAACTGCTACAGAGTGGATGGGATATTTGGATGGTGCTTTGCAGTCCGGAATTAGAGCAGCAGCAGAATTAATTCATAAGTAGATAGAAATTTAAAAAAGCAGGTAAGGAAATTGCTAAAGCAAAGAATGCTTTAACTCAAGATCAAGGCTGCTTGGCAAGATCCAAACAGCATGAATGAAAATGGAAAATACAAAGGATGTAAAAATGAAATTTTTAATACTATGTTTAACAGGGATGACGCTCGTAAGTAATGTGTATGCTTCAGCCTTGGATGAGTCGGGACAATCAATTCTACCTTTTTTAGAAAAAGGAAATTATGCAGAGGCAAATATATTCGTTATTGACCCAAAGATTTCAGGGAAAGTAAGAAATAACCCGCAATTGGTAGATAATCCTCAAGACCTACGTACCGGCGATATGGCGCAGTCTTTTCAATATTATAATGCCGCTTTAAAGTTACAGCTAAATGAATACTTTGCCTTTGGTTTGATCTATGATCAGCCTTTTGGAGCAGATGTTTTGTATCCAGTAAAACAAAATAATTCATATTCTGAGACTAAAAATTTAAAAGAGGGAACATCTGTAAATGTAGACTCACAAAATATCAGTATGATTCTAGGGGTAAAACCATATCAAAATATCCAACTCTATTTAGGTCCTGTTTATCAGACTATTAAAGGAGATGTTGCTTTAAGAGGTAATGCATATACAACATTTTTTAATGGTTATGATGCTAATTTTAAAGAGGATTCAGCAATAGGATGGCTCGCTGGTATGAGTTATCAAATACCAGATATTGAACTTAAACTGGCAGTTACCTATAGATCGAAAATAAAACATGAGATGAATGTTGAAGAGTCGATTTATGATCAACCAATCAATGTTACCTCGTTCGAAAAAACCAAAATTACCACCCCTCAATCTATCAATCTAGACTTTCAGACTGGTGTTAACCAAAGCACTCTGGCGTTTATAAACTTACGTTGGGTGAATTGGAAAAAATTTAATATTCGTCCGACACAATTTGGTGCCATCACTCAGGCAATTACTTCCGAGTTGACTGGAGGAACTTACGACCAAGGCTTTGATCTTGATAGCCATCGGAAAGACCAGTTATATGCAGCTATTGGCTTAGGTCATCAGATTTCTGAAAAACTAAGTATTGGTTCTGAGGTGAGTTGGGATTCAGGAACAGGTAATCCAGCATCTTCTCTCAATCCTACAAAAGGTGCTTGGGGATTAGGTTTGGGCATCCAATACAACCCAACCCCTAACTATTTTATTGCCACCAGTATTAAGTATTTTTGGTTAGGAGATGCTATTGCGGAAGATGGAACATATTATCTTCCAATTACGGGGATTAAGGAAAATGCCGAGCAGGCTGATTTTAAAAATAATTCTTCGATTGCATATGGTTTGAAATTTGGATATCGGTTCTAGATGCAAGTAAAGGAATGGCTGAGTTCAGCCACTTCTTAAAATTTTAATAAGTCAGAATTCTAACTCATCAAAATATACAAAGAATAAGTCTAACTTTGCAACTTACTCTGAGAGGCAAAAGTACGACACAAAGTTATCGTACTCTAATCTATTAAGTGGATTTAACTTTACGTGATGGTGTGAATTTGCAGAAGACAATTACGTCAGCCAAACATATTGACGAGTAGAGTAAGGCAGCAGGATTTTATCAGGAGGCATTGGATCATGTGGCAAGGCAAGGCTATGCCAATGCCAGCTTTGAGGTGGGAGGTGAAGAGGGCTTGGATATTGTTGAGGAATTTTATAACGATGAATCAAAGCCAGAACAGCATCAACAAACGCATGACCTGAGTCATGTTAAGGGCATTCAGAAAAGGTTGCAGCAGTCGGTTCAGGCTATGAGTTAACAAATTAGGCATCAAATGATGCCTTTTCATGAAGATTTATTTATTTTTTGGTTAAATCTTGATTGAGAGAGTTATTAGTCTGCTTACTTGGCATATTTTTTATTTAAATTGTTGATTTTTTTATATTTAATGATAGGTTTCTGATTACTAAAACCATATATACTGTATAAAGCAGACATGCTAAAAAAATTAAGTTATTGATTGGATTTTTGACATCTATGCCACTTGTCGCAACTGAGAGAAATAAAAATTTAGTGCAACTTGTCCAAGCTGTTTCACATTTTGCTGAAACAGAGGGAGATCATGTTTCTAATATTTCAGGACTTTCTTTTCATAACAGAATGAGCCCAACAGAAAGCACACATTGTATTTATAATTTAGGTGTGGGGCTTATTTTACAAGGGCAAAAAGAGATTGTAATTGGTGAAAAAGTCTATCAATGCTTTGAAGGTCAAAGTATGCTGACGACTATAGATTTACCCGCTACGTCACATGTTGTTCAAGCTTCCTCTAATAAACCATTTTTAGCTGTTTTGCTTTTACTCGATCTTCAGATGGTGAATGAAGTCGTAGCAAATATGCCAATCGAAGATGAACCTTTATCTTCAGCGGAGATTCATGATTCGTTTTCAGTAGATTGGACAGATGATCCTCTTACGGATGCAGTATTGAGATTGGTTAAAGTATTAGAAGAGCCTGCTATGATTCCTCATCTAGCACATTTAATTCAAAAAGAGATTATCGTTAGGATATTAAATAGTTCACAAGGTATTTATCTTCGACTCGTGAATTGGTTGAAAAATAACTACACCCAGCCTATTCGAATGGACGATTTAGCAGAAAGGGCATTCATGAGTCCATCTACATTTAGACAGCATTTTCGAGAAATTACGGGTATGAGCCCATTACAGTATCAAAAACAACTCCGGTTACAGGAAGCTAGGCATTTGATGCTAAATAAAAATTTAGATGCTGGTCGAGCAGCGAACTTAGTCGGTTATGAAAGTGCATCACAATTTAGTAGAGAATACAGTCGTTTATTTGGGGAATCCCCACAGCGTGATGTTCAGCGTTTGAAACAAAGTTAAGTGCTTAATTAAATATAATAGGCAAATAACTCGTCATTTTAGGCAATTTGTAAGCTTTCTCACTTTCTATACTACTTATAAATATTTGATTTATTATTTTAGGTAGCTGAGATGTCTATAAATGACTCTACTTTATTTGTACCCTCTGAGTTAGTTGATGGGATTACCTTACGTAATCGAATTGTCATGGCTCCAATGACGACATGGTCTGGAAATGAAGATGGTACGGTTTCTGAGCAAGAACTCAAATATATAAGCCAGCGAGCTCAAGAGGTTGGGCTTGTGATTACAGGTTGTACCCATGTTCAGGAAAATGGTATTGGCTTTACCAATGAGTTTGCTGCATTTGATGATCGCTTTACTCCAAGTTTAACTTCGCTAGCAAATGCTGCAAAAAGTGGTGGAGCTCCTGCTATTTTGCAAATTTTTCATGCGGGCAATAAAGCTGTGCCGAGTTTAATCCCAAATAGTGACTTGGTCAGTGCAAGTAATTTAGCAGCACCTGCTGGACCATTTAATGATGGTCAATTAAAAAGTCGTGCCTTGTCGCATCAGGAAATTTTAGGCGTAATTCAAGCTTTTGGTCAGACAACTCGAAGAGCGATTGAAGCTGGATTTGATGGCATTGAGTTACATGGAGCGCATGGCTTTTTAATCCAAAATTTCTTTTCTCCATTATTCAATCAGCGTGAAGATGAATGGGGTGGCTCACTGGAAAAACGTATGCGTTTTCCTATTGAAGTTGTTAAAGAAGTAAAGCGTGTGATTCAGCAATATGCCAAAAAACCTTTTGCTTTAGGCTACCGTATTTCAGTTGAGGAGTATGACGAAGGAGGCTTACGCATAGCTGATAGTTTACAGCTGATTGATCGTCTAATCGATGCTGAAATTGATTATCTGCATGTTTCATTGGTTGATTTACTCAATTCAAAACCTATCAATGCTATTGATGATCAACTTATTATCAAGCAAGTAATTGACTATGTTGGTGATCAATTACCTGTTATGGCTGCGGGTAAGATTTTGACGCCTGATCAAGCAAAGATGGCACTAAATTGGGGACTCTCCTTTGTCGCTGTAGGTAAGGGGTTGATTATAAATCCAGAATGGATGAAGTTAGCGCAAACTAATCGCGCTGATGAAATTGCAACTGAACTTGATTTAGAAAAAATGCCTGAACTTGTGATTCCAGATAAGTTACAACAGGTGATCCAGACAACAAAAGGCTGGTTTCCAATTAAGCAAATAGAGAATGCTTAGAGGGCTTGATTCTGAATTGACTGGCGCAAGGAGACAAAAATGTACGATGAAAATACCAATGATGTCATTACTTCACTGGCAAAAACTGTTGATCGTCTCAGTCAAACTGATGGCGATCATCAAACTGCAATTGCTAGATTATCCTTGCACCGACGTTCGGAGCCAAGTGCAACACATTGTATTTATAACTTAGGTTTGGGCATTGTTTTACAAGGTGAAAAGCAAGTCATTATTGGGGAAGAAATTTTTACGTATACCCCAGGACAATCAATGCTTACAACGATTGATATTCCAGTGATTAGCCATACACGTTGTACTATAGGTCATAAACCCTTTTTAGGATTATTGCTTTTACTTGATGTAGCAATGATTAGGAAAATGGCTTCTCAACTTGGACAATTGGATTTCCAAGAGAAAACACAACCATCTTTCGGTATTCAAGCCATTGACTATCCTCTGATTGAATCAATAAATCGTTTGGTAAATTTACTAGATGAGCCTGCTTTATTATCTCAGTTGTCGCCTATTATTCAGCAAGAGATCATGATTCGTTTATTAACAGGGCCAAATGGTGTCTATCTGCGTCAATTAGTTAAAACAGGCTCTGTGAATAGCAAAATTGAAAAAGCAGTATCATGGTTGAAGCATAATTTTATTCAACAAATTCAGATGGATGATCTGGCTGATCAGGTTTTTATGAGTCCATCGACGTTTAGACAGCATTTTCGAGAAATTACAGGCATGAGCCCGTTACAGTACCAAAAGCAACTCCGCTTACAGGAAGCCCGTCATTTGATGTTAAATGGGGAGGTAGATGTAGGTCATGCTGCTGGGCTGG
>NZ_LZPJ01000123.1:0-3486 GCF_001729365.1 Acinetobacter sp. YK3 | reverse complement strand
TCATTACCTGCGGCAGTATTATTACGTCCTAAAGCAACTGCACCATTACCATTGGCATTGTTCGGATCACCAATCGCAACGGCACCATCACCACGCGCCACCTGATCACGACCAATCGCAACTGCGCCACCTTCTGAAGAAGCCGCATTGGCACTGGTTGTACCAGAACCCATCGCCACATTTTGACCTGTATCACCTGTGGTGACACCATGACCAATCGCGATGTTGTCTGTTGTGCCACTTGAAGTTGCAGCATCACGACCGATTGCAATGTCATTTTCGCCTTGCGCTTGAGCATTATTCCCTGTTGCAATCGTTGAATCACCTATTGCTTGAGCGTTTGGACCTGTCGCAACGGAGTCAGCACCAGAAGCTGTTGCAACATGCCCCACAGCAGTTGAACGAAGACCGGTTGATTTTGCACCATTACCCAATGCTGTCGATTGAATACCAGAAGCCTCTGCTAAATTACCGTAGGCACTTGAGTAGTCGGCAGTTGCTTTAGCCCGGTTACCACTTGCAACTGACTGTAGGCCCGCAGCTTCTGAGAAATTACCAAATGCACTTGAGAAATCACCTGATGCTTTGGCTGAGTTACCTACTGCCATTGCATTTTGAGCTGATGCTTGGGCAAAGTTACCGAATGCACCTGCATAATTGGCGGTTGCTTTTGCGCTATTTCCGACAGCTAAAGCATCCTCACCTTCTGCATGTGAGTTACGACCTACTGCTGTGGCAGATAAATTATTGGGGCCTTTTGCATATGCATTTGTACCAATTGCAACATCACCATTTCCTTCCGCTTTCGCTTTATCACCCATTGCGGTTGAACTTTCACCAGAAGCAATCGCTTGACGCCCAACAGCCGTTGAACCATCTCCTGTACCTTTTGCGCCAGTACCAATCGCAACCGAATCAGCACCATCTGCATTTGCTGCTGTGGTGGCATCGTAGTTTGCACCACCCGTCCCACTACCAATCGCAATACCACGCACACCTTTGGTGGTCGCAGCATTACCCATCGCGATACCACCGGTAGCACCTGCTGCTACAGTTGCAGTGTTCCCCTGTGCAATCGCAAAGTCTGCCTCAGCATACGTCTGACGACCCAGTGCAATCGCAGTATTACCACGTGCGCGGTTAGCGACACCAATCGCGACGTTGGAGCTTCCATCTGTTAAGTTACCAATACCCAATGCGGTACCAAAACCGCCACCAATCGCACGGTTACCCTGACCAATCGCAACATTGGCGAAAGTTGCGTTCGATTCATTAGCATTACCAATAGCAACACCACCACCCGCTCCTGTCACATTTTTATTGCCGATTGCAACTGCGCTTGGAACATGATTCGCCGTGCCATCAGGGTATGGTTCATTGGATCCACCACCGCGACGTTGTGCAATACCCTGTACCTGATTATTGGTTTGGTTAACGCGCGAACCACAACCAATCGCGACGCTGTTTGGCATACCATTGACAGTCGCCTGCCCAGCACTACCACATTGGTCATTGGTCGGTGAAATCGCAGTACTGGAGCCTTGGTTGGATGTACCCCCACCCATATTCGCTCCTGCAAAGGCACCAGTACTCAAGAACACTGTACTGATGGTCAGTGCAATTAAGCTTGGCTTAAGCTTCAAGAGTTTATTATTTTGTTGAAGAGATGAGGACGTGAGTTCCGTAACTGTTTGAATTGTAGTCACATTACGTTTTTTTGTGACGCCTCGTGCATTTTCAGAAACAACGGTCCATAAACTTAGACTTTTATTCCAGACTAAACGGTATATTTTATTCATAATTATGTGCCTTAAAAGGGATCAAGCACATATAAATCTAATGAAATACAACCTATACACATTTAACAATTAATACACTGTTTTAACAATTAAGACATTTTTTTATCATTTTTCGTCCATTATTCCTCAAAGGAATATTAATAAACATTAAAAACCTCAGGAATTAACAAAACAGGTCTTTGTTTTATAAAAGCATAAAAAATATAATAACCTAATGTATAAGGATTTTTAGGTCAATATCTTCTTTTTGCTATGAAAAAACAGTTACTTAATGTTCATAATGATTATCTAAAAATCCTTGTCGACACAGCTTCTAGATTTGGAATCCCTAAAGGGGAAATCATCAGATATTGTCAAATTCCTCTATCTTTGCTAACTGACGTCAATCAGAATGAACGCATGAGTTTCAATCAATGGATTGATATTGTGATTCGCCTGTTAGAGCTCCTACCAGAAAAAGGTTTAGGTTATCAATTAGGTTTTAACTGTAAGCTTACAACTCATGGTGCTTTGGGCTTTGCCTTACTGACCAACAATACCATTGGAAAAGTTTTAGTTGACTTGCAAAAATATTATAATATGCGTCTTCACAAAATGGATTTATCCATTTTAAATAAAAACAATAAAATCATTATTCGACTCAACCCACTCTACCAACTACCTAACCATTTAAATGAAAGCAAAAAAAATATTGTTAATAAGTTTTTTATTGAAAGTGCATTAATTGATATTGTAAATAATCTTCAACTCATTACCAATTACAACTTAACAGGCATAAACATTAATGTCACTTGGGATCAAGCAGATTATCATCAATTCTATGAAAAGCGCTTACCAATTATTCATTTTAACGAAGAATATAACCAGATCAGTTTTGATACCAAGTGTTTGGATTTACCCCTAACGTTTAGCTCACCTAGTGCTTATATGATTGCAATGGAACTGGTCAATAAAGAATATCTTTTCTATCAAGATCAAGACAACAAAATTATTTTAAAGGTAAATCAACAACTTAAATTCATACCTGGTTTTGGTTTTCCAAGCTTAACGGATGTCGCAACAAAGTTAAAAATTTCTGAAAGAACATTAAAGCGAGAACTATCAAGCGCCAATACAACATTCTCATCCTTGCTACAATCCAAAAAATTTGAGTTAGCTAAAAAGTTAATTAACTCGAACCGAAATATTCAGGAAATATCAGATTTATTAGGTTATAGCCATATTAGTGCTTTTTCAAGAGCATTTATTGGCTGGACAGGAAAAAAACCTAGTGATTATATCCGTGAACAAAGAGTTTCTTTTAAAGACTATTATCTAAATCAGTCTAAAAAAATTTCCTGATTAAAACAGAAGCAAAATTTAAGACAAAAAATTAAAAACACTTTTGCTTCTAAAAATAAACACATTATGCTTTTATAACCCAAAACCCTTTAATTAAAAAATAAATAGCAATATAATTATGATGCAACCTCCTTTTCACCTCAGCATTTTTCGTTAGCTGAGGTTTTTTTATGGCTAAAGTATTTGTATGAAACTCATACATGCTAGATAAAAATTTTAAATAATCTCACCATTCGGCAATCACATTAAGAAATCTATTTTATTCTTCTTTTTCAGCTCTTATTTTCACACAATAATTTTTGATTTTTTATTCTCTTACTCAATTAAAGAAAAATTTCCAATATTT
>NZ_LZPJ01000122.1:0-26254 GCF_001729365.1 Acinetobacter sp. YK3 | reverse complement strand
GATCGTCGTTTGGTGATGTTGTTCCAGCCGCACCGTTTTAGCCGTACCCGTGACTGTTTTGATGACTTTGTGGATGTGTTATCACAAGTCGATCAATTGTTATTGTTAGAGGTTTATCCAGCAGGCGAAAAACCAATTGTGGGCGCTGACAGCCGTGCCTTGGCGCGTAGTATTCGTCTGCGTGGTCAAGTGGAACCAATTCTGGTTGATCCAGTGGAAGGGAATTTACCAAGCGTTTTACAAAAAGTGTTACAAGCTAATGACCTGTTATTAACACAAGGCGCGGGTAACGTGGGTGCAATTTCGGTAGAATTGGCTCAGCATCGTTTGTATGCCCAATAATTTTGTTTTTTGAATATTAAAAGTTTTACAGTTTTAAGGATATAAACGTGTCAAATGCTGCGAAATTCGGCAAAGTTGCTGTGTTATTTGGTGGGAAATCGGCTGAGCGTGCGGTGTCATTGGACAGCGGTCAGGCCGTTTTAGATGCATTGTTGCGTTCGGGTGTGCAGGCAGAAGCATTTGATCCGCAAGATCGTAGTGTGACTGAGCTGGTGGGTTACGATCGTGCTTTTATCGTATTGCATGGTCGTGGCGGTGAAGATGGCCAAATTCAGGGTGTACTGGAATGGTTGAATATTCCATATACCGGTACTGGCGTGCAAGGTTCTGCAATTGGTATGGACAAAGTCAAAACCAAGCAAATCTGGCAAGGCAGTGATTTGCCGACTGCGCCTTACCGCATTATCACCAAAGACACCGATCTTGATCCGGTGATTGCTGAATTGGGTCTACCTGTCATTATCAAACCTGTACATGAAGGCTCAAGTGTTGGCATGAGTAAGGTTGAGAAAGCAGAAGACTTTGCAGCGGCCATTGAAAAAGCGACCCAGCATGATGCTGTGGTTATGGCAGAAAAATGGATTACAGGTCGTGAATTTACGATTTCATTCCTGAATGGTCAGCCTTTGCCCGTGATTCGTTTACAACCACCAGCAGATGTTGCTTTTTATGACTATGAAGCAAAATACCAACGTAATGATGTGGAATATGGTATCCCTTGCGGCCTAACTGAAGCGGAAGAGAAGAGCTTGCAAGCATTGTGCTTACGTGCTTTTCAGGCTGTGGGTGCAGAAGGCTGGGGCCGTATTGATGCGATGCAGGATGAACAGGGTAATTTCTGGTTGTTGGAAGTTAATACCGTTCCAGGCATGACCAGCCACTCTCTCGTACCAAAAGCAGCGCAAGCCGTTGGTTATAATTTTGATCAGCTCTGTGTTGCGATTTTAGAGCAAACTTTAGCAAAGTCGGCTTAATTATTTATGGCTCAACTTCCTGCATCTATGCGTCGCAAAACGCGACCAGCCATTAGCTCGATTCACGAGAAACCGCCTTCGCCTAAACAAAAGATGGTGAATGCGGGCGGCTGGGCATTACTTGTTATTGCATTCGCTGTACTGGCATTAGGTCTGTTTGGCTTATATAAAGTCATGACGGATGCCAAAGTTGCAGAGTTGCAGGTGGTGGGAACCAATTCTGAAGTTGAAAATCAGCAATTAGTTAAATACCTAAATCCTGTCATTAAAGATAATTATTTCACTTCGGATTTAGAGCAGATTCGGGATCAGGCGTTAAAAGTATCTTGGGTTGATCGTGTAGTGGTATCACGGGCTTGGCCAAATGCAATTCGGGTGCGGGTGATGCCGCGTCATGCGATTGCACGTTGGGGAACAGGGCGTTTGCTTAGTGATAATGGTGAAGTGTTTAGTGAGGCTGTTCCTCAAGCACATCCAAATTTGCCACTGTTACATGGGCCAGCCAGCCAATCCAAAATGATGATGCGTCGCTATAATGAAATTAATCAATTATTTCATCCCGCGAATTTAAGATTAAAAGAACTGTATTTAACTGAGCGTATGACCTGGTTTATGCAGTTTGATTCAGGTTTACGGATTATCGTGGATCAGGATCAAACCATGAACAAGCTCCAGCGCTTAAGCCATTTGGCACAAACAGATCTAAAACCTGTATGGTCGAAAATCACGGCAATTGACCTGCGTTACCGGAATGGTTTGGCCATTCAATGGAAAAATGCAGCTCCGCCAAAGATTGTCAACGGTCAGTTAGTTGTAACGATTGATGACACAAGCCTTGCAGGGGCAATTCAGGCAAAGCCATAATACGTGGCTTAAAATAAAGGGCAGTGGTCCTAAACAACACTAAAGATATGGTATTGAAGTAATGAGTGAAGCTGTTCCCTCAGTTGTTGCGATTGATATTGGGACTCATAAAGTCTCAGTTTTGATTGGTAAGGTCCATGCACCGGATAAGATACAGGTCATTGGCATGGCAACTGCTCGCAACCGAGGCATGGTTAAAGGCAAGATTGTCAGCTTGGACAAGGTCATTGCTGCGATTAAAAATGCAGTATCCGAAGCAGAGGATATGGCAGAGTGCCGTATTCATAGCGCATGGGTGTCTATTCCAAGTACTGAATTACAAAGTTTTTATGCATCAGGTCGTACCCCTGTAGCCAACCACGATCATATTATTACGACAAATGAAGTGGTGCGCGCATTAGAGTTGGCCAAAGCCAGCCATTTATCACCTGATTATTATCTTGCCAGCGCTGTTCCATTGGGCTTTGAGCTGGGTGATTCGGCTGAGTGGGTGCAAAATCCTGTGAATATGTCTGCACATAGCATGACAGGTCATTATCAGTTGATGATGATGCCAATCAGCACCATGCAAAACCTTGATCGTGCCATGAAAGGGGCGAATATCGGGGTGGAGAAAATGGTGGTGTCTTGCTTGGCAACGGCTGAAGCAAGTTTGCTAAAAGACGAAAAAGAATATGGTGTATGTCTGGTTGATATCGGTGCAGGTATTACCAATATTGCAGTGTATCTGGATGGTCGATTGGCTTTAGCACGTACCTTGCCACGTGGTGGTGAGAATGTGACCCGTGATATTGCAGCTGTTTTACAAACCACGACTGAAGAAGCTGAACGCATCAAGATTTTACATGGCTGCGTCGATCTCAGTGTAGTAAAACCAGATCATATGATTCAGGTACAAGGCATTGATGGCACACAAACCATCAGTCGTATTGAACTTGCAGAAATCATCATTGCGCGTTATGAAGAAATCTTTAGCTTAATTCGTGAAGAATTGGAGCATAGTGGCGCGATTCATGGTTTATATCATGGTGTGGTACTGACTGGCGATGCGTGTCAAATTGAAGGTATGGTGAATTTGGCGCGTCGCACGTTAGGCGTATCTGCGCATCTGGGCAACCCTCCATTGCAAGTGTATGCGGATGATCAGCACTTACCAGCATTGCGTCGTTCAATGTACGCTACTGCGGCAGGTCTGTTGATGTTTAGCCAGAGTGATTTGCAAGATACGGTTGAAGAACCAGAAGAGGCCAGCGATCGTAGTTTTGTTGATCGGGTTGCCAATGGTTGGAATGCATTAAATAGCAAATTAAAGGCCATCTTTTAAGTTGTAGTTATTTTTGGGAAAATTTGTTAGGAAGTTGTTCTAAATCACCCACTGTACTTGACAATCTGGTGATTATTGAACAGCATCCTAAACATCAGTTGTTTAAAAATCAGGGCAGTAACGGGCTGAAGTAACTGCCATTAATATTAGGAAATCTAAAGGTCATGGCCTCATTTGAATTTATAGAAGATGAACTAGACAATGGCAACGGTCAAGCCCGTTTCACAGTATTTGGTGTGGGTGGTGGTGGCGGTAATGCCGTTCAACACATGGCACAGTCAGATATTCAAGGTGTAAAGTTCGTTTGTGCAAATACAGATAAACAAGCACTGGACAGCATGAACGCGCCATTCAAAATTCAATTGGGTGAACAAAGTACGCGTGGTTTAGGCGCTGGTGCGAATCCAGAAGTGGGTCAAATCGCAGCTGAAGAAAGCCGTGATGTGATCCGTCAGCATCTTGAAGGGACTGATATGGTCTTCGTAACCGCTGGTATGGGTGGTGGTACGGGTACAGGTGCTGCACCAGTTGTTGCTGAAGTTGCTAAAGAAATGGGTATCCTGACTGTCGGTGTGGTGACAACCCCATTCAACTTTGAAGGCCGTCGTCGTCAAAAGTCTGCTGAAAAAGGTATTGATGCCTTAGAAGCACATGTTGATTCATTGATTATTATTCCGAACCAGCGCTTACTCAGCGTATATGGCGATATCTCAATGAAAGATGCCTATAAAAAGGCAGATGATGTATTGTTGAACGCAGTTCGCAGTATCTTTGACCTTGTGGTCAATCGTGGTCACATTAACCTCGACTTCGCTGACTTGAAAACAGCGATGAGTACACGTGGTTATGCAATGATGGGTGCTGGTTTAGGCCGTGGTGAAGATCGTGCCCGTCAGGCAGCTGAACAGGCGATCCGTAGCCCATTGCTTGATAATGTGAATATTATCAATGCGAAAGGTGTGTTGATTAACATTACTGGTGGCGATGATATTACCTTACGTGAAACCGAGATCATTACAGATGTCGTGAACCAGATTGTCGACCTCGATGAAGGTGAAATCTTCTACGGTACGGTATTCGATCCAGATGCGCGTGATGAACTTCGTGTTACTGTTATAGCGACTGGTTTAACGCGTAATGCAAGTGAAGTTGACCAGAAAAGACGTACTGCAGCTTCACATGTCAGCGCTTCTCAAGTGGCACAACAACCTGTTGATGAAGATGACGTTCCAGCGATTAGTAAACGTGCAAATGTAGACGCTCCAGCGAGTGCTGCAGCAAGTTCTACGCCACGTTCATCGCCAATGAGCATCCAAGACTATCTGAAAAATCAGCAACGTAAATAATAAAATCAGTTATTTAGAGAAAGGAGGCAATTAATTGCCTCCTTTTTTATTTTTTTAAAATGGCAAAATATGCTAAGTTATATCGGTTTTTGCAAATGAAGTTGGTATGGCATGTTGAAACAACGTACTCTCAAGCGTGTGGTGAAAGCGAGCGGGATTGGTTTGCACAGTGGTCAAAAGGTGCTGATCAATTTTGTTCCACACCATATTGATGGAGGTATTGTCTTTCGCCGTATCGACTTAAATCCCCCAGTGGATATCCCAGCCAATGCATTGCTGATCCAAGAAGCATTTATGTGTTCGAATCTGGTACGTGACGACATTAAAGTGGGTACCATTGAACATGTCATGAGTGCGATTGCCGGATTGGGAATCGACAATCTGATTGTCGAAGTGTCTGCTTCAGAAGTTCCGATTATGGATGGTAGTGCAGGCCCGTTTATCTATCTTCTCATGCAAGGTGAGCTGGCAGAGCAGGATGCACCAAAGAAGTTCATTCGCATTTTAAAGCCAGTTGAAGCTTTAATTGATGATAAAAAAGCGATTTTCACGCCACATTCAGGTTTTCAGCTCAACTTCACCATCGATTTTGATCATCCCGCCTTTGCCAAAGAATACCAGTCAGCGACCATTGATTTCTCGACAGAAATCTTTGTGTATGAAGTAAGTGAAGCGCGAACGTTTGGTTTCATGAAGGATCTGGATTATCTCAAAGCCAATAATCTGGCCTTGGGTGCGAGTCTGGATAATGCCATTGGCGTAGATGATACGGGTGTGGTCAATGAGGAAGGATTGCGCTTCGCCGACGAGTTTGTCCGTCACAAGATTTTAGATGCCGTAGGTGATTTATATTTACTTGGACATCAGATTATTGCCAAGTTTGATGGCTATAAGTCGGGTCATGCTTTGAATAATCAGTTATTACGCAATGTTCAAAATGATCCAAGCAGCTATGAAATTGTAACATTTAATAACGAGAATGATTGTCCGATTCCTTATGTTAGTGTGACATAAGTCCTTGTCTTTTATTGGCTATGTTATATTATAACAAATGAAAATGAGAATTTTGTCACAAAATATAATTATGTATTTCGATACTTAATGTATGAAGTTTACTTTTTATTGCTTGCCAAACGTAGTAGAGCTTGGCTAAGCTTAGGGTCGCTCACATATTCAGCGGCGCTACGCAATTGCTCTTGGGTCTCTGATGTAAGTGCTTTTGTTGGGGGAGAGGGTTCACGAGAGACAGCCTTTTTGTTTCTTAAGCGAACTTGGATTTTTCGTAATTCCTTGAGTCCTTCGAGCTGAGCTAACTGCGCAACATAGTTGCTTTGTAAATAGCTGAGTTGACTAATCATGGCCTGATTTTCACCAGTTATGATCAAAACGCCATGTTGATAACAAACAACTTGCCATTGCTCTGGTTGGGGCAATAACGGTTGAATAATTTTCGTAAGTTGTTTCCATTGTGTAACTTGCGTTGTCAGAAACGTTAAGTTTCCAGTTTTTATGTGTTGTCCTTTCTGTTGGAAAACGTTGTTAGGCTCAGACATAGAACTTCCTCGGAGGTAATGTGTCCATCTTAAGCGTTTGGTTCAGCTGTTATCAAGGAAGAGATGATAAAGGAACGTTTGAAGGACGGTTTCAAGAGGTTTTTTATGCATCATACGCGTCGTATTTTACTCGCATTTTCATTGGCTGCTTCAGCTGCTTCGGTTGCTTTTGCAGACTACCAGAATATTGGTCAGTCAACAGGTGATGACCGTTTAGAGCAATTATCAAAAACCTTGGCTCAAGGTTCTTATACTCATTCTGCTGATATGGATTTGCCAGCCGTTTCGAATGTATCGGTTAAATTACGTGAAAAAACCATTGAATTGAATAATGCGACGATTGAGAAAAAATACGGTCGTTCAGCGATTTCATCTCAGGATAATGCGCCTTCATTTTCTGCAAACACGGGTTATTCTTGGTTGGTAAGTCATCCTTTACAAGAAGGACGTGTGAGTTCTTCTTGGGGCAACCGTACTCTGCTCGGTTCAACTCGCCATCACTCTGGTCTGGATCTTGCTGCACCATCAGGTACACCAATTTATTCAACAGGCCCTGGCGTCGTGACTAAATCAGGCTGGGGTACAGGTTATGGTCAATATGTTGAAATTGATCATGGTAATGGTTACATCACTCGCTATGCACATGCATCACGCTTAATCGTGAGTGCTGGTGATCGCGTAAGCGCAGGCGAACATATTGCCAATGTTGGTTGTACAGGTCGTTGTACAGGTCCACATTTGCATTTTGAAGTTGTGAAAGATGGCCAACGTAAAAACCCATCAACTTACCTCGCAATGTTGCCTTAATGTAATTTGTTAACAGTTGTATATAAATATTCAGAAAAATCGCCTTTATTGGCGATTTTTTATGTGTTTTGTTTCAATTCGGTCAATGACTATTTTGTCAGAAAATAATAAGGCGTTTTCCATTCAGCCAAGGCCATACCCCTTATAAAGCAAAACATGATAAAAATAGGGTCGACAAATAACTTAAGGGAAAAGGTGAATTGTATGGCGTTTTATGGCGACTCTGACGCGCAAGAAACCCAAGAATGGCAAGAAGCATTTGATTCTGTATTACAACACATGGGCACGGAACGAGCTGCTTTCTTACTAGAAAAACTCTATCAACGGGCAATTGCGAAACATGTGCCAATCCAGCGCTTAAATACACCTTACCTCAACACTATTTCAGTTGAAGAGCAACCAGCGATGCCTGGCGATCAGGATATGGAACGCCGTATCCGCGCATTGATTCGCTGGAATGCTTTGGCAATGGTATTACGTGCGAATAAAACGGGCGATGACCTCGGTGGTCACCTTGCAAGTTTCGCATCATCTGCAACATTGTATGACGTTGGTTTTAACCATTTCTTCCGCGCAAACAGCGATAACTTTGGCGGCGACATGATTTATTACCAAGGTCACTGTGCGCCTGGTATTTATGCACGCTCTTTCCTTGAAGGTCGTTTAAACGAAGAACAGTTAAGTAATTTCCGTCGTGAAGTTGGCGGTAACGGTTTACCAAGCTATCCACATCCATATTTAATGCCAGACTATTGGCAGTTCCCTACCGTATCGATGGGTCTGGGTCCAATCATGTCGATTTATCAGGCACACATTCAAAAATATTTGATGAATCGTGGCTTGATCAAAGAAGAAGATCGTAAAGTCTGGGCTTATCTGGGCGATGGTGAGATGGATGAGCCAGAAAGTACAGGTGCAATTTCACTTGCTGGTCGTGAAAAGCTTGATAACCTGATTTGGGTGGTGAACTGTAACTTACAGCGCCTAGATGGTCCTGTACGTGGTAACGGTAAAATTATTCAAGAATTAGAATCTTTATTCCGTGGTGCGGGCTGGCGTGTCATTAAAGTCGTGTGGGGCCGTCATTGGGATCCACTTCTTGCAAAAGACAGCTCAGGCGCTTTAAAAGCGGTTATGGATGAAACAGTTGATGGTGAGTACCAACGCTATCAAGTGAAAGGCGGTGCATATACACGTGAGAAATTCTTTGGCAAGTACCCAGAAGCTGCGGAACTTGTAAAAGATTTAAGCGATGAAGATATCGACAATCTTAACCGTGGTGGTCATGACCCATACAAAGTTTTTGCTGCCTATGCAGAAGCAATGAAAGCCAAAGGTCAACCAACCGTTATTCTTGCGAAAACGGTTAAAGGTTATGGTTTATCTGAAGAAATTGAAGCGGTGAACAAAACTCACCAAATCAAAAAAATGCAGATCGACTCTTTGAAATATGTACGTGACCGTTTCAACTTGCCATTTACAGACGATAAGTTAGAAGAGCTTCCATTCTATCGCCCAAGTGAAAACTCTCCAGAAATGAAGTACATGAAGGCGCGTCGTGAAGCATTAGGTGGTTACCTACCTGCACGTCGTAAAGAGAGTGAAACTTTAGCGATTCCAGAACTCTCTGTATTTGATGCTGTATTAAATGGTTCTGGTGGTAAAGAGCAATCGACGACGATGCTGATGGTACGTTTAATTGCTGCTTTACTGAAAGAAAAAGCAATTAAAGACCGCGTAGTTCCAATCGTTCCAGATGAAGCACGTACATTTGGTTTAGAAGGTATGTTCCGTCAGCTGGGTATTTATGCCGCTCACGGTCAAAAATATACCCCTGAAGACCAAGAACAGTTAATGCATTACCGTGAAGCAAGTGACGGTCACATGTTGCAAGAAGGGATTAACGAAGCGGGTGCGATGAGCGCTTGGGCTGCGTTGGCAACCAGTTATTCAACCAATAACTTGCCAATGATTCCAATGTACATGTACTACTCAATGTTCGGTTTCCAACGTATTGGCGACATTGCATGGGCTGCAGGTGATGCACAGGCACAAGGTTTCTTGTTAGGTGCTACTGCTGGTCGTACCACATTGAACGGTGAGGGTTTACAGCACCAAGATGGTCATTCACATATCTTGGCGAACACGATTCCAAACTGCGTATCTTATGATCCATGTTTTGGTTATGAATTGGCTGTGATCGTACATGACGGTTTACAACGTATGTATGTGAACCAAGAGCGAGTGTTCTATTACTTAACCGTAATGAACGAAAACTACGAGCATCCTGCAATGCCAGAAGGCGCTGAGGAAGGCATTAAACGTGGTATGTACTTGTTCGAAAAAGATGAAAAAGCAACGGTTCAATTGCTTGGTTCAGGCGTCATTCTGCGTGAAGTGATTAAAGCTGCAAAAATCTTACGTGATGAATACCAGATTCACTCAAATGTTTGGAGCGTAACAAGCTTCAATGAGTTGTCACGTGACGGTATGGCATGTGAAGAATACAACCGTTTACACCCACTGACTGAAGAAGTGAAAGAGTCTTGGGTATCTAAACAGTTACGTGGTACAGAAGGTATTGTTGTTTCAGCAACAGACCATATGCGTGCATATAGCGAACAAATACGTGCATATCTTCCAGATGGTCGTCCATTTGTTGCATTAGGCACAGATGGTTACGGTCGTTCAGATACACGTGCAAACTTACGTAGTTTCTTTGGTGTTGATGCTGCACATATCGTTGTTGCGACTTTGAAAAAACTCGCTGACGAAGGCGAAGTCGATGCACGTTTAGTCAAAGATGCGATTTCTAACTTTGAGTTAGATACGGATCGTCCAGTTGCATGGGCACCCCAAGCGCATCCAGAAGTTCAGGCCGTTGCTGAATACAATGAAACACAAACAGGTGAGGGGAAATAATCATGCAAATCCAAGCACCTGATATTGGCGTAGATAAAGCGCTCGTTGCAGAAATCTTGGTCAAAGTAGGCGACCATGTTGCAGTTGACGATAGTCTTCTGGTTTTAGAGTCAGATAAGGCAACGGTAGAAGTACCAAGCACTGCGGCAGGTATCGTAAAAAGTATTCTGGTTAAACAGGGTGATGAAGTTACTGAAGGCGTTGCATTGATCGAACTAGAGTCTGAGTCTGCTGCTGAAGCCCCTGCGAACGAAGCACCGAAAGCGGAAGCGCCAAAAGCAGAAGCAAAACCTGTCGAAGCTGAAACAAAAGCACAACCAGCTGCCGCTCCAACAGCGACAGCAAGTCAGGTTGTGGATGTAAAAGTTCCAGATATTGGCGTAGAAAAAGCGTTGGTTGCAGAAGTACTGGTCAAAGTTGGTGATCAGATTGAACCTGAACAAAGTATTGTTGTGGTTGAATCGGACAAGGCGACTGTAGAAGTACCAAGCTCGGTTGCGGGGATTGTGGAAGCGATCCAGATTAAAGAAGGCGATAGCATCAAAGAAGGCGTGGTATTGATTCAGGTCAAGACTACGAGCGCTGCAACGTCATCTGAACCGCAAGCAGCCCCTGCTCAAACAGAAGCGCCAGTCGCAACGACTGAAGCACCAGCTGCAAGCAATACCTCAACAGGTAATGTTGAAATTGAAGTACCAGATCTAGGTGTAGAAAAAGCACTTGTTTCAGAAATTTTGGTCAATGTCGGTGATCGCGTTGAAGCTCAACAAAGCCTATGCGTGGTTGAGTCAGATAAGGCGTCTGTTGAAGTGCCAAGTTCAGTAGCAGGGATTGTGAAAGCAATCCATGTCTCTGCTAATCAAGAAGTTCGTCAAGGCGTGGCTTTGGCAACGATTGAGGTGAGTGGTCAGGCTGCTGCTCCAGCAGCACCAAAAGCTCAACCAGCCGCTACACCTTCTGCTCAAGCAGCACCAGCAAAACCACAGGCAGCAGAGACAGCAGCTCCAAGTGCGCCAGCGCAAGCTGAGAAGCTGACCAAAGAGCAAGAAGCAGAAAATGCGAAGGTTTATGCAGGCCCTGCCGTGCGTAAACTGGCACGTGAATTAGGTGTTATTCTCGGTCAGGTGAAGGCTTCAGGTGAACATGGTCGCGTAATGAAGGACGATGTTTTTGCTTATGTAAAAGCACGTCTCACGACAGCGCAGCCAGCACCTTCTGCTCAAGCAGCACCAGTGGCTTCGGGCTTGCCGAAGTTGCCAGACTTTGGTGCATTTGGTGGCGGTGAAGTGAAAGCAATGACGCGTTTACAGCAAGTATCTGTACCGCAGTTGTCATTGAATAACTTTATTCCTCAAGTCACCCAGTTCGATTTGGCTGATATCACAGAGCTTGAAGCGTGGCGTGGAGAGCTTAAAGACGGCTTTAAAAAGCAGGGTATAAGCTTAACCATTTTAGCCTTTATTGCCAAAGCAGTTGCGCACTTGCTGAAAGAAGAACCTTATTTCGCAGGCCATTTGGCTGACGATCAGAAGTCAGTATTGTTACGTAACGAAATTCATATGGGTATTGCTGTGGCGACCCCAGATGGTTTAACTGTTCCAGTACTGCGTAATCCTGACCAGAAGTCAATTAAGCAAATCGCGACAGAACTGGCTGAACTGAGCCAGAAAGCACGTGACCGCAAATTGTCACCGAAAGATTTGCAAGGTGCCAACTTCACGATTACCAGCTTAGGCAGTATTGGTGGAACCGCATTTACGCCGTTGGTGAACTGGCCACAAGTTGCGATTCTAGGTATTTCACCAGCAACTATGCAGCCTGTATGGAATGGTAAAGACTTTGATCCGCGCTTAATGTTGCCATTGTCATTGTCTTATGACCATCGTGTGATTAATGGTGCAGATGCAGCACGCTTTACCAATAAGCTGACCAAGTTACTCAAAGATATTCGTAGCTTATTGCTCTAATATCTTTTGAATCTAGAAAACCTCGCATCAGCGGGGTTTTTTATTTTTCGGGTGACAAAATTGTGGCTTTATTTGAGAATACTTTTGCCTAAAATAAATTTGTATTGATAACGATTTTTTGGATCAGGGAGCAAGGATGTTGATGATTTATCGGCTAATGTTGCCATTATTGCTGGTTGTTTTTGTATTGATGGGCTTATGGGTGAGTTTCTTGCATTTTCCTTGGGACTGGGTCATGTACGCCGTCATGGGACTGGAAGTACTGGTCGCGACCGTGGTGATGGCAATGGAATATCAGGCACAGCATGTCGGTGGTGCAAGTGGCTGGGGTAGTTTTGGTTTTCTCGGTCTCAGTGCCTATCTGGCGTTTTTTCTGGGGCTTGTCCGTATCTTGGTCTGGAGTTACCAAAAATTTTGGGCTTAACGATTCAAAAGCATTTTATTGTTTGATAGAATGGCGTTACTTCATTGGGGAGTAGCCGCTCTTTACGCAAAGTAAAGAGGTGATGATCAACATAATTGTTCAACAGAACATGGTCATCATAGCAAAGAACCAAGAACAGCTTTTCAGCTGTGCTTTTGTTGGCAAGACCTTTGATTTACCACTCTGCATCAATCTATTTGATTTTGGCTAGCAGGAGGGGTAGGTCATCGGTATATTTTGCTAGCCAGAGCATTCAACTATGTATGAATTCCTCATCTCCACATCAATTGTTGCCCTTGCTGAAATGGGCGATAAAACGCAATTGCTTGCATTATTACTTGCTGCACGTTTCCGTAAACCCGTTCCGATCTTAATTGCGATCTTGCTTGCTACCACCATTAACCACGGTATTTCGGCTGTCTTAGGTCAATGGATTACGACCGTCATGAGCCCTGAAATCCTGTTATGGATTCTCGCACTCGGTTTTATTGGTATGGCAATCTGGATGCTGATCCCGGATGAGTTGGGCGATGAAAGTGAGAGCATTAATAAATGGCAGAAATTCGGCGTCTTTGGTGCAACCTTCATCTTATTCTTTTTGGCTGAAATTGGTGATAAAACTCAAATTGCAACAGTGGCGTTAGCGGCACGTTTTGACAGTGTGTTCTGGGTCATGTGTGGAACAACCTTGGGTATGATGATTGCCAACGCACCTGCGGTCTTTATCGGCGATAAGCTGGCAGATAAATTACCGATCTCCCTGATTCATAAAATTGGTGCCGCAATCTTCTTGGTGGTGGGTATTTCAACTTTGGTTCAGCATTATTTCTTTTAATTTTTCCCTGCATTTATTGTTTAAAGACCCATCCAGATGTGATGGGTCTTGTTTTATAAATCATGATAAAAATCCAATATCAGATTGAAACCCGAATCAAATCCCATTATTTTATTATGGAATTAAAAATATTTCATATTTAAAGAATTTTTCTTGGGTCTCTATGAGTTTCGAACGAACAACATCACAAATATTATTTGATAATGGCACACATAAATGCATCAGTTTTACCAGTCTGGTCAAAGGGGAAGGCATTCAGGCCAATCAGTTTTTAATTATTGACCATGATCGGGCCGCAGTTTTAGATCCAGGTGGCGACTTGACCTATGTGCCATTAACCATGGAGCTGAATCGCTATACCAAACTGAAAAATCTGGACTATGTGATGGCCTCACACCAAGATCCCGACATTATTACTTCGATGCCACGCTGGTTGGTGTATACCGATGCCAAAGTCGTGGCCTCTAAACTGTGGGCACGTTTTTTACCGCATCTGAACTCTGCTTTTATGAGTGATCGTATGAAAGGCAATTGGGAAGAGCGCCTGATTGAGTTATCGGATACGGGACAAATCATTCCTTTGGGTGAATCTGCCATTGTTGCCGTGCCTGCACATTTCCTGCATTCAGTTGGCAACTTTCAGTTCTATGATCCTACTGCAAAAATTTTATTTTCAGGGGATATGGGTGCTTCGATTGTTGACGATGCTAGCTTACCAATTGCTGACTTTGATGCGCATATCAAAAAAATGAAAGGCTTTCATCAGCGCTATATGTGTTCCAATAAAGTGATTCGTTTGTGGGTCAATATGGTTCGGCAGATGGATCTGGAGATGATTGTGCCACAGCATGGGACCGCTTTTATTGGCAAAGAGATGATTAATCAATTTCTAGACTGGATCGAAACACTGGAATGTGGCGTAGATCTGATGAATGAATATGTTTTTAGTTTGCCGACTGAAATGAGCTAAATGTGAAGTCAGGAGAATGACTGAAAAATACATAAATTGCTGATTCAGCACTCTTGTCGCCACCAATAAATTTTCTTAGGATATCATCGGATAAAGGATTGAATTTGATAACGAGAATCTTAAGAAAATGTTGTCTCAAATTGCGACACCAGATGCGTGTGTCAGTTGCGGTGCGTGCTGTGCAAATTACCGTGTTTCTTTCTATTGGGCCGAGGCAGAACAGATCCCTGAGCACATGGTTGAACCACTTACAGCAGTCTATTCCTGTATGAAGGGAACCAATCAGGCACAAGTCAGATGTGTGGCCTTGCAAGGCGAAGTGGGACAGCAAGTAAGCTGTTCCATCTATCCATTTCGCAGTTCAAGTTGCAAGGAAGTGCAGATTGCCGATTCACATTGTAACAAAGCACGGCTGGCCCATAATCTGATTCCACTGGTCACGATTGAGCAGCAGTCCTCTGAAAATAATGACAATTTCGATCAGGTTTGCTAACAGGATTTATTGGATTCGGAAGCAATAAGCATCCATAAGACAGCTTTTTAAGCAATGATTGAAATTATTTTCATCATAGAAAATGAAAATCACATCGAAATTTGTTTATAATAGCTCACGGAAATTACCAGTGAGATTGTTATGCTGACCATCGTTCAAGAAGCGTTAACCTTCGATGATGTCTTATTACTTCCTGCCTACTCAACTGTTCTCCCAAAAGATGTCTCCTTAAAGACACGTTTAACTCGCGGAATTCAACTTAATATCCCTCTCGTTTCTGCTGCAATGGATACAGTGACTGAATCACGTATGGCGATTGCAATGGCGCAAAACGGTGGTATGGGTATTTTGCACAAAAACATGGATATTGCAGCACAAGCCGCTGAAGTCCGTCGTGTGAAAAAATTTGAAGCAGGTATGGTGAAAGATCCAATCACCGTGACACCTGAGACAACAGTTCGTGAACTTATCGCGATCACTCAAGCGAATAATATTAGCGGTGTGCCTGTTGTAAAAGATGGCAAAGTAGTGGGTATTGTCACAGGTCGTGATACACGCTTTGAAACCAATCTTGAACAGCCTGTAAGCAACATCATGACCGGTCAAGACCGTTTGGTGACTGTTCGTGAAGGCGAATCAAAAGAAAATATTCAAGCTTTGCTACAAAAGCATCGTATTGAAAAAGTGTTAGTGATTGGTGAAAACCATGAGCTGAAAGGCTTAATTACGGTCACTGACTTCCGTAAAGCTGAAAGCTATCCAAACAGCTGTAAAGATGATCTTGGCCGTTTACGTGTTGGTGCTGCTGTCGGTACAGGTGCTGAAACACCAAGCCGTGTAGAAGCATTGGTTGATGCGGGTGTCGATGCAATTGTCGTTGATACTGCACATGGCCACTCAGCAGGTGTAATTGAACGTGTACGTTGGGTAAAAGCAAACTACCCGCAAGTTCAAGTGATTGGCGGAAACATTGCAACAGGTGATGCAGCATTGGCATTGCTTGATGCCGGTGCAGATGCAGTTAAAGTGGGTATCGGTCCTGGTTCAATCTGTACGACACGTATTGTTGCTGGTATTGGTATGCCACAGATTTCTGCCATTGATAGCGTTGCCAATGCATTGAAAGATCAGATTCCTTTGATTGCAGATGGTGGTATCCGTTTCTCGGGTGACATGGCGAAAGCGATTGGCGCAGGTGCGAGCACGATTATGGTCGGTTCACTCTTGGCGGGAACCGAGGAAGCACCTGGTGAAGTTGAATTCTTCCAAGGCCGTTACTACAAAGCATACCGTGGTATGGGGTCATTAGGCGCGATGGCAGGGGTAACTGGTTCTGCTGACCGTTATTTCCAAGACTCTAAAGCGGGTGCTGAGAAATTAGTACCAGAAGGGATCGAAGGCCGAGTTCCATATAAAGGTCCAATGGGTAACATCGTACACCAAATGATGGGCGGTTTACGTTCATCAATGGGTTATACGGGTTCATCTGTGATTGAAGATCTTCGTCAAAATGCGAAATTTGTCAAAATTACTTCAGCAGGTATGTCTGAATCGCATGTGCATGATGTGACCATTACCAAGGAAGCACCAAACTATCGAGTTGGTTGATTTTTGGTAATTTTGCCGATCGAAAAACCGTCAGTGTACTGACGGTTTTTTTTGTTTTGGTGTAAAGTGAACAAGATGAAGAAAGATATGGTTACAGGCCATATAAAAGATAAGAAAGTGAGTAAAACATGAGCTATTTTGGTACTGATGGAATTCGAGGCAAGTTTGGACAAATGCCAATTACCCCAGAGTTTGCATTAAAACTAGGTTTTGCTGCGGGAACAGTATTAAAAAGAAATAGTCCTAAGAGTAAGCCGATTGTTGTTTTAGGGAAAGATACACGTTTATCTGGTTATATCTTGGAAGCTGCATTACAGGCGGGTTTAAATGCGGCAGGTGTTTATGTGCATCTGTTAGGGCCTTTGCCGACACCAGCGATCGCACATTTAACGCGTGCGCTACATGCGCATGCAGGTATCGTGATCTCAGCTTCACATAACCCATATTTCGATAATGGGATTAAATTTTTCTCAAGCGAAGGGAAGAAATTACCCGATGCCATTCAGGATCAGATCAATCAGGAATTAGAGAAAGACCTGATTATTGATGACACAGCGAATCTAGGTAAAAGCGTACGTGTCAAAGATGCCAATGGTCGTTATATCGAATTTTGTAAATCGACATTCCCATACCATTTTGACCTACGTAACTTAAAAATCGTGGTGGATTGTGCCAATGGTGCTGCTTATAGCGTAGGTCCATCAGTATTCCGTGAATTAGGTGCGAAAGTTATCCCACTGTTTAATGAGCCAGACGGTTTAAATATCAATGAAAACTGTGGTTCAACCCATCCTGAACAATTGCAAAAAGCAGTGATCGAACATCAGGCGGATCTTGGTATTGCTTTTGATGGTGATGCAGACCGTGTGGTGATGGTTGATAAAAATGGTCAATTGGTTGATGGTGACCATATCCTGTATATCCTTGCGACACAGGCAAACCACAAGCCAGCAGGCGTTGTCGGCACTGTGATGAGCAATATGGCACTGGAACTTGCCTTACAAAAGGCTGAAGTTGGCTTTGTCCGTGCTAAAGTTGGTGACCGTTATGTGTTACAGGCGTTAGAAGAAAATAACTGGGTGACAGGTGGAGAGCCTTCAGGCCATATTTTAACGCTAGATAAGAGTACCACTGGTGATGCGATCATTGCTGCGCTTCAGGTCTTAACCGTAATGGTAGAGCAAGGTAAGGCTTTACATGAACTGGTTGCAGGCTTTGAACTGTTCCCGCAAGTTTTGGTCAATGTCCGTTTACAGGACATGATTGACCCATACTCGATTCCTGCACTGGTTGCAGAATTTGAAAAAGCAGAGCAGCAACTGAAAGGCCGTGGTCGACTGTTGATTCGTAAGTCAGGTACAGAGCCTGTTATCCGTGTCATGGTGGAAGGCGATCAGCAACAAGAAGTTGAAGCACTGGCAAATCATCTGGCTGATGCGGTACGTGCTCACGCCCAAGCTGCTTAAGAGAGTCCCCGCATGAATGATGTGATTAAAGACCTGAGTGAATTACGTTTAAGTTACGAGCAAGGTGAATTACATGAAACCCAAGTGAGTGAGCAGCCTCACTTGCAGTTTTTAAACTGGTTTAATCATGCCCTTGCAGCGAATTTGCATGAACCTTATGCCATGTCTTTAGCAACAGCAAATGCACAAGGCCGCCCGCATGTGCGTACGGTTTTGCTGCGTGGCGCGACAGAAGCGGGTTATGACTTTTATACCAATTATGACAGTCAGAAAGGCTTGGATCTTGCTGAAAATCCTTATGCTGAATTGTTATTTTACTGGCCTAGTCTGGAACGTCAGGTACGGATTGGCGGCAAAGTCGTAAAGATTTCTGAACAGGAGTCGACTGACTATTACCATAAACGTCCGCGTGATAGTCAGATTGCAGCGCATATCAGCACACCACAGAGTGGCGTGATTGAGAGTCGTGAAGTACTGCAACAACGCTTTCAAGAATTACAGAGCCAAGCCCAAGCTGAACTGGATAAACCTGAGTTTTGGGGCGGTTACCGCTTAGAAGCTGATTATTATGAGTTCTGGCAGGGGCGACCAAATCGCTTACATGATCGTTTGAGTTATGAAAAACAAAATGATCACTGGGCCCTACAACGTTTGATGCCATAAATGACACAGATTCAAATTCAAAAAAGACCTTTAATTACACGCCCTGAACAGTTTCAGGGCGTGCCTGCTTTTATTGCTGAAATTCTGGCAAGACGGGGCGTGCAATCAGAACAAGAGCTTGAGCTAAAACTGAAACACTTGTTACCTCCAGTACTAAAAGGCTTGGAGACGGCAGTTGAGTTGATGGATCAGGCGATCGATCAACAAAAACAGATTGTGATTGTCGGGGATTATGATGCAGATGGGGCAACCAGTACTGCATTGATGGTGCTGGTTTTAAAAGAAATGGGCGCCAAAGTGGATTATCTGGTGCCTGACCGCTTTAAATACGGTTATGGACTCACTCCAGCAATTGCAGAACTGGCCCAGCAAAGTTATCAGCCTGATCTTTTGATTACCGTGGATAATGGTATTTCCAGCCATGCAGGCGTGGAAACGGCACAGGCATTGGGGATGCAGGTGATCATTACCGATCACCACTTAACCACCAAACCGACACCAGCTGCTGAAGCGGTTGTAAATCCAAATCAGCTAGGTTGCGACTTTTCCAGTAAAGCACTGGCTGGGGTAGGTGTCGCCTTCTATGTGCTGGCTCGACTGGCAAGTTTACGTACTCAGCAAGGTAAAACGGCCAGCAAGGTCACGCAGTATCTGGATCTGGTGGCATTGGGAACCTACGCCGATGTTGCAACACTGGACTATAACAATCGTATCCTGATTGATGCTGGTTTAAAGCGGATTCAGCAACATCAATGTCGTGCGGGTATTTTAGCTTTACTGGATATTGCTGGGCGTGATCCTGCTAGTCTGCGAGCACAAGATTTAGGTTTTGTTGTCGGGCCTCGCATTAATGCCGCAGGTCGCATGGAAAGCATGCGTATCGGGATCGAATGTCTGCTTGCGGCAGACATGGAAACGGCTTATCCACTTGCGCAGCAATTGAATCAATTGAATATCGAGCGCCGTCAGGTTGAAGGTGAGATGAAGCAACAGGCGATGCAAGCCTTGCAACATATTCAACTGGAGACTACGCATTTGCCTGCTGCATTGGTGATGTTTGATGAACAATGGCATCAGGGTGTGATTGGAATTGTTGCAGGGCGCTTAAAGGAACAGTTCCATCGTCCGAGTCTGGTGTTTGCACCTGATGAAGATGGTGTACATATCAAGGGTTCAGCACGTTCGATTGAGGGTATTCATATTCGCGATACCATCGAGCAGGTGGCTGAACAATATCCTTATTTGGTCAGTCATTTTGGTGGTCATGCCGCAGCAGCGGGTTTGACTCTGAAAAAAGAACATTTTGATACCTTCAAAACCGTATTTACCCAGTCAATTGCAGAGATGGATGAAGATTTATTTCAGGCGACTTTGTGGACGGACGGTGAGTTGACCGATGCCGATCTGCATTTAGGCACGCTGGACTGGATCGAGCAATTAGGACCATGGGGACAAAAATTTCCATTACCGCAATTTGAAGGACGTTTTAAAGTTATTGATTATCGCTGGTTGAAAGAGCAGCACCTGAAATTGAAACTGGCTGTCGGGCCGCATTCTGTGGATGCCATTGCCTTTAATGCTAAAGATCGTTTTGAATTTGATCCAATGCTGGGCTATGTCGATCTGGTTTATACGCTGGAACGTAATGTATTTAATGGCAATACCAGTCTGCAATTGCAAATCGCCCATTTAAAACAATAAAAAAATCCGCTCATTAGAGCGGATTTTTAAATTCATAGGTTGTGATTAGAAACGAGCTGTTCCATTGAGACCATATGAGTCTGCACCATCTGTCGTGGTATAACCGACACCTACAGCAAATTGCGGATTAAGGAATTTTTGCGCACGAATATTGAAAATATTGTCTGAATCTTTCAGCGTCGAATCAGCAAATGAGATACCGATGCTCAAAGTTGGATCAAGATATAAATCTGCACCTAAACGATATGTTGTTTCATCGCCAATATAGCTAAGTGCTTCAAAATTGGTGTAGTAGCCGCCCACTTGCGTGACATATTTGGCACGTAAGGAAATAGCAGTATCATCCTTTTCTTCAGAAACAATGGCAGAGTTGGCAATATTCGTCATAAAGCCATATTGAGCAATTTGTATTGGATCAATACTATCTGACAGATCTGCAACACCTGCCGCAAGTAATAAACCATGAACTGGCAGGAAACCCGCCTCTAGATGATAGCCATGACCATTTTCAGAGTGAGAACCCACTCCATTAATAGTTGCTTTAACATTGGTACGGTGTAAAGCACCAGACAGATAGAATTGAGAATCCGGAATATAGAACTCACCTTGCAGACCTAAGATATTAAATTGTAGGTCACCAAAACCTTCGTCATCTTTCAGTTTGCTATAGGCATAGCCGCCGCCAATATTGGATGCTCTATCCAGAAAAGCTGCTTCTGCTAAAGGTGCATTACGGGTTTGTACGGGATTAAAATAATATTTTCCTGTAACGACAGCGCTATTTCCTTTGCCATCGTCCATGTTGATCCGTTCATATGATCCCTTCGTTTCGGTCTGATAGGCATGGGCATTGATTGCAAAACACGCACCGATCAGTGCTGTAAGAAGACTTAATTTTTTCATTGCTATTTCCCCTCGATTAAAAAGAATACAAATTTTGTTACGGGCTGTAGTGTATTCAAAAATCTGAAAGCGTCAATTCTTAAAGAGGGAATAAAAGCATAAGCAAAAGAAAAGTTGATGGTGTTAAAAAAACTGGCCCAATAAAAAACGCCCTGAATATTCAGGGCGTTTCTTGTGTGTTGCTACTGGGCTTCATGTATTAGAAGCGGTATGCACCACGAAGACCGAATGAAGTGTAGTCATTGTCAATATACGATTTATCGTTACCGAAGCCTACACGACCTTCTAAACTTACTTGTTGATTGAAGAATTTCTTCGCAGAAATACCCCATTCATTTGAGTTAACGATTGTGTCGTCATACTTAAGTTTTTGATAATCCACACCAACGCTTAAAGTTTTGTCGATGAAGTAATCACCTTTTAATTTCACTTCTTTGTTGTCACCAAAAGCAGTGTAAGCTTCCAAGTTCACGTCATTTTGACCAACTTGAGTTACATATTTGGCACGAAGTGTTGGGCTAGTTTCACGGTCGCCGTCTTTTACGTCAACAGTTTTTGCACCCGCAGCAACTAATAAGCCTGGAGCTGGTAAGTAACCAACTTCACCTGAGTAATGGTTAATTTTTAATTTGTCTTCGTCAGTTGCATATTTAGAATTTGGTTTGATTTCTTCACGGCCAATATTACCGCTTAAATAGAAATCGCTATTTGGAACAAAGTATTCAATACCTGCGCCATATTGGTTGTTTTTGAATGCATCATCTTCTTCATGAGCGTACTGTGCTTTCACGTTGCTAGCACGGTCAAGGAAAGCTGCTTCTGCAAGTGGTGCATTACGTGTTTGTACTGGATTAAAGTAATACTTACCATCTACGCTGAAACGATCATTATCACCAAAACGATCTTGGTCTTTATAGGTATAAGAACCACCGACTTCAGCTTGATAAGCATGAGCAGTGCCTGTTACTGCTAAAGCAGAGAGTAGTGCTGATGCAATTGCTAATTTTTTCATGGTTATGCCCCTTTTGAGATAATGAACCAAATGAATGTTGATTACATGTTTTGTTACAACTCCCAGTCTAATTGAAATAACAAGAGCGTCAATCGTAGGAACGTAAGTGGACTGTACGAATGTAAGTGACTTGTAAAATTGACAAAGCATATTATTGATATTTAATTATAAATTTGAATTGTTTTGAATTATTAAAACTTAGGAGAGATTGTGTTTATGGCTATTTTTAAGACAAATTTAGATGAATTGTTAAGCAGTTTAAACTCAAATAAGGCGAATTCAGCCAATTGTTTATGCTGAATAGCTAACTTGAAATATTATTTTTTTAAACAAATAAAGCCAAAATAAGGGTGCTGTGTCGACCAAAACAGTTATGTTAAAATAGCGGATTAAGTGAAAAAGTTGTGAGAAAACACGCGTGGAAATTAATCCGTATTTAGTCCAATTGAAAGATTTATCTGATCGTAGCCAAACACTACGGGGGTATCTTTGACTACGATCTAAAAGTTGAACGTTTAGAAGAAGTTTTAAGAGAATTAGAAGACCCTGCGATTTGGAATGATCAAAACCGTGCTCAAGCTATCGCAAAAGAAAAGGGCAGTTTAGAAAATACCATTGGTGTATTTGATCGTCTTGCTGAACAGCTCGATGATGCTAAAGCGATGCTTGATCTTGCTGTTGAAGCGGATGATGAAAGCTTGCTTGTCGATGTACAGGCTGAATTAGACAGTGCTGAACAGGCTTTAGGTAATCTTGAATTCCGCCGTATGTTTAGCAATCCGATGGACCCAAATCCTTGCTTCCTTGAAATCCAGTCAGGTTCTGGTGGTACAGAGGCACAAGATTGGGCGTCGATGTTATTGCGTATGTACTTGCGCTGGATCGAACGTCACGGCTTTAAAGCGGAATTGATGGAAGTTTCTGATGGCGATGTTGCAGGGATTAAATCTGCGACCATTCGCGTAGATGGCGAGTTCGCTTATGGCTGGTTACGTACCGAAAGTGGTGTTCACCGTTTAGTACGCAAATCCCCATTTGACAGTAACAATAACCGTCATACTTCATTCTCGGCCGTATTCATTTCACCTGAGATTGATGACAATATCGAAATTGATATCAATCCTTCGGATGTCCGTACCGATACTTACCGTGCTTCGGGTGCGGGTGGTCAGCACATTAACAAAACTGACTCTGCGGTACGTTTAACTCACGCACCAACAGGTATTGTGGTGGCGTGTCAGAACCAGCGTTCTCAACATGCTAACCGTGATCATGCATGGAAACAGTTACGTGCCAAACTCTATGAATTAGAGATGAGCAAACGTAATGAAGCTGCGCAAGCGCTGGAAGATTCCAAGTCTGATATTGGTTGGGGCAGCCAGATTCGTTCTTATGTTTTAGACGATTCACGTATCAAAGACTTGCGTACCAGTGTAGAAACTTCGAATACCAAAGCAGTTTTAGATGGTGATCTCGATAAATTTATCGAAGCAAGTTTGAAGCAAGGTTTATAAGTTTTAATTCAATTAAAACGGCAATCTCGTTCAGCATCGCCCAGTTAATCGAAAAAATATGATATTAATATCGGAAAAAATAGATATTAATATTTAAAAAGTTCGATATACTGGGTTTAGATGCTGAACAAAGCTTTGCCTGTTGAGAAGCGTGGTGAGTCTATGGATATTGATGTAATAAGCAAGGCCTTAGCCAATCCATTACGTCGACAGATTTTGCAATGGTTGAAAGAGCCTGAGCAATTTTTACCGGTACAAGAATGTGGTGGCAGTTTCGAACGGGGCGTATGTGCAGGGCACATCGAACGTTTAGGAAAGGTTGCACAGTCGACTATGTCGAATCATTTGTCTGTGTTACAGCAGGCAGGTTTGATTAATGTCGAAAAATATGGGCAATGGTCCTATTTTACCCGCAATGAAGCTTTGATTCAGCAATACATCGAACATTTAAAACAAACACTTTAAATCAAGAAGTGTAAGTTGAGGCGATCATGGCTGAACTAAATTCTGCGTTACAAGTAGGTGATTTTACAATTAAAAACCGTCTGGTTTTAGCACCTCTAACCAGAGCACGTAGTGGTGCACAACGTATTCCGAACGATTTAATGGTGGAATATTATCAACAGCGTGCCAATGCGGGCTTAATTCTTACTGAAGCGACTGTCATCAGTCCCAAAGCAGCAGGTTATGCCAATACCCCGGGCTTATGGTCACAAGAACAGGCGCAGGCATGGCACAAAATTGTAGATGCTGTGCATGCACAAGGCTCGAAAATTGTGGTTCAGTTATGGCATGTTGGACGTATTTCACATCCAGACTTATTGGATGGTGATACACCTGTGGCACCAAGTGCGATTCAGCCTGCAGGTGAAGTGAGCCTACTTCGACCAAAACGTCCTTTTGTAACCCCTCGTGCTTTATCGCATGAAGAAATTCAGGAAATTGTTGCGCAATATAAACATTCTGCAGAATTGGCAAAAGCAGCTGGTTTTGATGGTGTTGAATTGCATGCTGCCAATGGTTATTTGATTGATCAATTCCTGCAAAGCACCACCAACCAACGTGATGATGAATACGGTGGTCCAATTGAAAACCGTGCGCGTTTATTATTGCAAGTGGTCGATGCATTCATTGAAGTATGGGGTGCGGGTCGTGTTGGTGTGCATCTTGCACCACGTGGTGATTCCCATGATATGGGTGATGCAAATCCATTGGCAACGTTTGGTTATGTGGTTGAGCAATTGGATCAACGCAATATTGGCTTTATTTTCACACGTGAATATGAAGCAGAAGACAGCTTAATGCCAAAATTACGCCCTAAATTTAAAGGTGTATGGATTGCCAATGAAAGCCTCACTGCCGAATCAGCGAAACGTATTTTGGCAACTGGACAGGCGGATGCCGTTTCATTTGGTAAACAATATATTGCAAACCCAGATTTACTGGATCGTTTGCAGCATGACTTACCATTAAATCCGCTTCAGCCACAAACTTTATATGGTGCAGGTGCGGAAGGTTATACCGATTATCCTGTATTTGAAAAGTTAGAAGCTTAATCTGCTTTAAAACTTTAAACAATGACTCATGTGATTTACCAAAATTGCATGAGTTTTTTATTTAAATTCCGCATAATGAGCGGGAATCAAATTGTGAATTATGGTCTCGGATGGCGCAGCAAAACGCAGTACAGCAAACCCCGTTCTGGTATAACTTTTTACTGACATGTATCAAGCCGTTATATCGTTGGAAAATCAAGCAGCGGGCGGAAAGTGATGCACTGTTTCAGCAAGAATGTCTTGAGCGTTTTGGTCCATTTCAGCCCGTCAAAAATAGTGGAGCCATCTGGTTTCATGCGGTATCCGTTGGCGAAACCAATGCAGCCCAGCCCTTAATTGAACATTACTTAAAATTAGGCCATCCAGTTCTGGTGACCAATACCACCAAGACAGGACAGGCACGGGCAAAGTCACTTTTTCAAAAAGCACCTTATTTAGATTTATTTCAGGCGGTCTATCTGCCTGTCGATCAGAAGTCGTTACTCAAACAGTTTTTTCAGCGTTATCAACCGAAAATATTGGCTTTGGTCGAAACTGAAATCTGGCCGAACCTGATTGCAGAAGCAAAACAACAGCAGATCCCTTGCATTTTATTAAATGCCCGCCTTTCTGAAAAATCTGCCAATGGTTACGCTAAAGTTCGCCGTTTAACCCAGCCAATGTTGCAACAGTTAACGTGGTTACTGGCACAGGATGTGGCTACGCAGCAACGTTATGTCAGCTTGGGGCTTGATCAAGCCAAAAGTCAGGTGGTGGGCAATATTAAATTTGATATTACTGCGCCAGAACATTTTGTAGCGCAAGCACAACAACTCAAACAGGAATGGCATTTGGCGGGTCGGCAGATCATCACGCTGGCCAGTACCCATGCGCCTGAAGAACAAAGTTTGCTACAACAGTTGCAGCCACATTTAAATTCAAATCCGAATTTACTTTGTATTGTGGTGCCACGGCATCCAGAACGCTTTGATGAGGTGTATCAAGTCTGCCAAAGTTTAAATTTAAAAACT
>NZ_LZPJ01000121.1:0-11414 GCF_001729365.1 Acinetobacter sp. YK3 | reverse complement strand
ATTGAATATATGATGAATAATTTGAAAAATAGGTGGCTGAATTAGTAAAGTATTCCAGTAAACATGATTAGTTGACTTGTAAAAATGCTTAGTCTAGTATCCAAACACATCTAGTTTTTTTACTCTATTTCTAGGTGGGTGGTCTAATATTTTTCGGTGTTGGCTTAGTTAGTCTAACTTTCGAGGAACTGACCAATATGTTGTAAATACTCGATATATTTTTTTGATTATTTCTAGGTGATTGGTCTAATTAATTGGTCGGAAATATTAGGATCGGTAATGCCAACAGCTTACTGCTCAGGATGACCAAAGAAGCCATTCACTAGATCAGTAGGGATACAAAATTTGTTAAACAAGGAGATATAAAAATGGATACTTCACAAGGCTTACCTCCCAAAAAAGGCCCTCTAGATGGCATCACAGTATTGGACTTTTCACGTGTTCTTGCTGGTCCTTATTGCACAATGATATTGGCTGATCTCGGGGCACGCGTCATTAAAATTGAAAGAATTGCTACCGGTGATGATACACGTGCATTTGGACCGTTCATTGAAGATGAGTCAGCGTATTTCATGTGTTTCAATCGAGGCAAGGAGAGTATTGCATTAGATATTAAGAGTCCGCGAGATCGCGATCTACTTGAGCGTATGCTTGATCAAGCTGATGTGTTAGTCGAAAACTTTCGACCAGGCGTAATGGATCGTTTGGGTTACGGTGCTGAGCGACTTGCACGGACTCATCCTCATCTCGTCTATGCTTCAATATCTGGATTTGGTCATTCTGGGCCACTCAGTGACCTACCTGGTTATGACATGGTGGTTCAAGCTATGGGAGGAATTATGAGCCTTACTGGCTGGCCTGATGCCCCTCCTGCGCGAGTCGGTACAAGCTTCGGCGATCTTAGTGCTGCCTTGTTTGCGGTCATTGGAATTGTTTCATCCCTCTATAAACGTACCCGTGATGCACAAGGTTCACGTGTAGACATTGGCATGCTGGACTGCCAAGCAGCGCTTATGGAAACAGCTATAGCACGTTATGACGTGGAAGGAGTTGTTCCTACACGAACAGGTGACAATCATCCATCACTTGCACCATTTGAGACCTTTTCAGCAAAAGATGGGCGTTTTGTTATTGCAGCGGGTAATGATCAGCTCTTTATGCTAATGGCCGATGTACTCGGCAACCCGCAGTTAGCACTAGACCAACGATTTATCACCAATGACTTGCGCTGTCGCAATCGTCCTGCACTAGTTCAAGCCATCGAACAAATTACGCGAACGGAACCTATGGATCACTGGATTGACCAATTAAATATCGCTGGTGTTCCGTGTGCACCGATCAATACGATTGATCGATTATTGAATCATCCTCAGCTAGCTGCACGCAACATGATTATTCAGGTTCAGGGGGCTGGTCGTGCTTTCCGAACCGCAGGTAATCCAATCAAGATTAATTCTTTTGAGGATATCGATGTAACTACTCCTCTTCGTGCGCCAGCACTCAATGAGCATAGGGAAAAAATCCTCGCTGAACTGATGTCTGGGACTGGGGATTATGCTCCTGCCGCTGGCACAGATGAAGAACCACTATCACATGAAGACAACCTTCTACCTAACCAAGTAATTGCCTAACTTTTTAAATTCTCATTATATCAGGGAGATATCACTAATGAATGCATCATCAACATCAACGAATAAGAGTGCAAATACACAATCTAGCACTACAAAATCTACGAACGAAACGAATAAGGTTGTAGAACCGACCTCAGCACAACGCTATGAAACCATTTTGGTTGAGCGACGTGAACGCGTAGGACTAATTACTCTAAACAGACCAAAAAGCCTTAACGCGCTGAACGTGCGTATGTCTCGTGAGGTGGTTGCTGCTCTTCGGCAGTTTGATGCCGATGATAACATTGGTGCCATTGTTATCGCAGGGAGTCCAAGAGCCTTCGCAGCCGGTGCTGACATCGAAGAGATGGCTGATAAAACTTTCGCAGAATTGCAAGCAAATGACATCTTTGCTGCTTGGCAGGAACTACTAAGTATCAGTAAACCTATTATTGCAGCCGTTAGTGGTTATGCACTTGGTGGGGGATGTGAATTAGCCATGATGTGTGACTTTATTATCGCTGCTGAAGATGCATATTTCGGACAGCCTGAGATTAAGTTGGGTATTTTACCAGGGATTGGCGGATCGCAACGACTTACTCGATCAGTGGGAAAGGCACTTGCTATGGACCTAATTCTCACTGGGCGAAGCATTAATGCTTTGGAAGCAAAGGAGGCGGGGTTAGTTGCTCGTATTGTACCTTCAACTGAATTATTGCAAACCGCACTGGAAGCAGCGCATACCATTGCTGGTTATAACGCACCTGCGGTACGTATGGCTAAAGAAGCAGTGAATCGTGCGATGGAAGTTGGTTTAACTGAAGGTATGTTGCATGAACGTAGACTATTTCAAGCAGCGTTTGCAACCGAGGGCCAAAAGGAAGGTATGCATGCATTTATTAGCAAGCGTGCACCAGTATTCCGACACCGCTAAGGTTCAAACGAATACCAAAAATATTTAGACGTAATTAGGCGTACTGGACGAGGAAAAAGGATGTTCTGCCTCGTCCAACATAATAAGATTCATTACAAGGAAAGCTATATGAATGATCACATTGTCGATAAAATAAAACAAAACTCCCAATACCTTGCATTACGTAAAAAACGCAATCGTTTGGCCTATATTTTGACATCAATGTTGCTGTTAGTGTATTTCGGCTATATCTCTCTGATCGCATTTAATAAACCATTTCTGGCACAACCAATTGGAAGTGGTGTAACTACAGTGGGTATTCCACTTGGCATGGCTGTGATTGTATTTACAATTATTATTACGGGCATTTATGTGCGTCGTGCTAATAGTGAATTCGATGCAATGACAAAGCAGATATTGAAGGAGGCTACCCAATGAATAGATCCTTCAGTTTTCTCGTAATAATACTAACTTTGTTCCATACAGTTGTCGCACATGCAGCTGGTGGTGATGTGGGTGAAACTGCTAAACAAGCCACTAACTGGACAGCAATTGCTATGTTTGGAACGTTTGTTGTCGCTACGCTTTGGATCACTAAATGGGCAGCAAAGAGGACAAAATCGGCTGCGGATTTTTATACCGCAGGAGGCGGTATCACTGGTTTCCAAAATGGTTTAGCGATTGCGGGTGACTACATGTCGGCAGCTTCATTTTTGGGGATTTCTGCTGCTGTTATGGCTACTGGTTATGATGGATTGATTTATTCTATTGGTTTTCTTGTAGGCTGGCCAATTATCACATTTTTGATGGCTGAGCGATTACGTAATTTAGGAAAATTTACCTTTGCCGATGTCGCCGGTTACCGTTTCAGACAAACTCCAATTCGTGCTTTTGCAGCATCAGGTACGCTGATTGTTGTGGCGTTTTATCTAATTGCTCAAATGGTTGGTGCTGGTCAATTGATTAAACTGCTATTTGGCTTAGATTATTGGGTAGCCGTCGTTATTGTCGGTGGATTGATGATGCTATATGTACTATTTGGAGGAATGACAGCTACGACTTGGGTGCAGATTACAAAAGCTTGCTTATTATTGGCAGGCGTCACATTTATGGCCTTTATGGTATTAGCACAATTTGGATTTAGCCCCGAAGCTCTATTTGCAAAAGGAGTGGAAGTGCGGACAGCGATTGCGGCTAATGCTGGTAGTCCCCCTGATGAAGCCTCTAAGCTAGGTCAGTCAATCATGGGACCTGGGGGATTCGTGAAGGATCCAATTTCAGCTATTTCCTTTGGTATGGCACTGATGTTTGGTACAGCAGGATTGCCACATGTCTTAATGCGCTTTTTTACTGTGCCTGATGCCAAAGAGGCTCGCAAGTCAGTATTCTGGGCTACAACCTGGATTGGTTATTTCTATGTACTTATTTTTATTATTGGTTTCGGTGCCATTGCACTAGTTTTGACTAATCCTGAATTTGCGGATGTTGCTAAAGGTGTAATCCATGGTGGTCCTGGCACTGCTAATATGGCAGCAGTACTTGTTGCTAAGTCAGTGGGTGGTAACGTCTTCTATGGTTTCATTTCTGCCGTAGCATTTGCAACTATTCTTGCGGTGGTTGCAGGACTCACACTATCTGGTGCTTCTGCTGTGTCGCATGATTTGTATGCCACATTATTTAAAAAGGGTAAAGCAGACAGTAAAAGCGAACTTAAAGTTTCCCGAATCACTACTGTGGTGTTGAGTATCATTGCTGTCTTATTAGGCATTGCTTTCGAAAAGCAGAATATCGCATTCATGGTATCTCTTGCCTTCGCTATCGCTGCTTCGGCTAATTTCCCCGTGCTTTTTATGTCAGTGCTATGGAAAGATTGCACAACTCGAGGTGCGGTGATTGGTGGCTTTTTGGGGCTAATATCATCAGTGGTTCTTACCGTGGTTTCACCTTCGGTATGGGAGACTACACTTGGAAACCCAGCAGGTACAGCTTTGTTCCCCTACACCTCACCAGCACTTTTTTCGATGACTATAGGTTTCGTTGGTATCTGGTTTTTCTCAATCACTGATCGTAGTGCCAGCGCAGCGCGTGAGCGGGCAGCTTTTGAAACACAGCAAGTACGGTCCGAGACAGGGTTAGGAGCTGAACGAGCTTCAGGACACTGATATAGGTGAACCATAATGAGAATCTTGTCAGACTGAGAAATAAGATATGTAAGTAAAGGAAATTTTTAGTTCTAATGCAGGTTTTTCAGAGAAAAAATAGCTTGTTTTAAGACAGTGCTGCTACCTGATACCGCTTATTTTCAGAACATATAGTTCTGCTAAATAAGTTATATCGGGTAGTTTTGATTTACTCGACTATTTATACATTTGAACGATGCAATCTCTTGTCGCAAGTATTTGTGAAATGTTAACAGGGCCTAATAGCATCAGACTATGCATCCAGCAATATTGATGGCCTCTAGATCGTTCTAAAACATCAACATTTAATGATTCGATAATAAGTCTAACGATGATGTATCACAGGAAAATTCTGTCTATTTGAAAAACATATTTGTATTAGAGGGATTTTCGTGCTGAAAGTTAGTATTAAATTTTATTTTGTATATAAGTTTTTGATTTTTATTATATTGTTTATTTAATGAGACTAAGGTCTAAATATGTTTGACAGTCTAAATACAATCCGTTATAAAGTAATAATGATACGAATCGTATCGTTATTACTTTTTTGATTGCTGAAAGCTTCACCTAGCTGAACTTGGAAATGGATTTAAATATAGTCAAAGGAATGGATTATGCTTGGACTGATAGGAATTATCTTGTCCCTAGTCTTGCTAATGTATTTGGCATATAGGGGACATAGCGTCATTATTTTGGCGCCATTTTTAGCCTTGTTTGCGGTGTTATGGAGCGGTCTAAGTCATGAAGTATTGGGAGTGTATACCCAAGTATTTATGACTGGCCTTGGTGGCTACATCATCAAGTATTTTCCGTTATTTTTGCTCGGGGCAATCTTTGGCAAATTGATGGATGATTCCGGCTCAGCACAAACAATTGCACAGTTTTTTGTACAAAAACTAGGACATCAAAGTGCTGTCCTTTCGATAGTACTGTCCTGTGCAGTACTGACCTATGGTGGCGTTTCTCTGTTTGTGGTGGGTTTTGCGGTATATCCAATTGCCTCAGCTTTGTTTAAGCAATTAGATATTCCTAAGCGACTGATTCCAGGAGTGATCATGTTAGGGGCATTGACTTTTACCATGACTGCATTACCAGGTACACCTGCGATTCAGAACGCGATTCCGATGCCATTTTTCCATACCGATCTTTATGCGGCACCAGGACTTGGGGTATTTGGCTCAATCTTTATGTTAGTAACTGGGATGTGGTGGTTAAACCGCCGGGTTAATATCGCAAAAGCTATGCAAGAAGGTTACGGGCAACATCATGAACCAGTTTCTTTAGCAGTAAACAATACTCATCGTGGTATGCATCATCCCTCACTTTTAGTCGCGATTATGCCTATCTTGGTGGTCATTGTAAGTAACTTTGTACTGACTAAAGTGATCCTGCCGAATTTAGATAACACTTATCTTGCTACAGCAAAATATGGAAATGTCAGTCTAAGTTCAGTATTGGGTTTATGGGCAATCATTTGCGCACTGGTTTTGGCATGTTTAATTATCATTCTATTGAATTGGCATCGTCTTAATAACCTTAAAGGCTCTATACAACAAGGCGTAACCTCTTCATTTTTACCAATTTTTAATACGGCGTCTGAGGTTGGCTATGGCTCAGTGATCGCATCTTTGGCTGGATTCTTAATCTTACGTGATTTTTTAGTTGGACTAGCACCCAATAGTCCTCTGATTTCTGAAGCGATTGTGATTAATGTTTTGGCTGGGATTACCGGTTCTGCTTCAGGAGGTCTAAGTATTGCACTCAACACTATGGGTGAAACCTATATGCAATTAGCCCAACAATTTAACATTTCGCCTGAATTAATGCATCGCGTCGCATCAATGGCCTCTGGCGCATTAGATTCACTACCTCATAACGGTGCAGTGATCACTATTATTACTCTCTGTGGTTTGACCCATAAACAGTCTTATTTCGATATGTTTGTGGTGGCTGTGGTCATTCCACTGTTCGCACTGATAGGTGTCATCGCACTCGGTACATGGTTCGGCTCATTTTAATACAACTCAACAAATTGCTTAACACAATGGATCTATTACAGAAAGGAAAATAGCATGGCCTCAAGCATACAACTACCTAGAATTATTGAAGTCGGTAAAGATGCTCGACTCAAACTTCCACAAATCTTAAACAGTCTTGGTTGTCATAAACCTTTGATTATCACTGATAAGGTCATGGTCTCATTGGGATATATTGATGAAATTCAAAATATTCTCAAGGCTGAGCAGATTGAATCAGATTATTTTGATGAAACCATTCCTGAGCCTACTTCGAGTTCGATTGCAGCTGGAGTAGAGCATATCCGTCGTCATGACTATGATGCGATTATTGCCATAGGTGGTGGGAGTCCAATCGACAGTGCTAAAGCAATTGGTATCTTAGGGAAATTTGGTGGCGAGATGCGTGATTATAAGTTTCCGCGTCAGGTCAACGAAACTGGCTTGCCGATCATTGCGATCCCGACGACAGCAGGTACTGGTTCTGAATGTACTCGTTTCACAATCATAACTGAAGATGCTACCAGTGAAAAAATGCTCTGTGCTGGCATAGGTTTTTTACCTGTCGCTGCGATCATTGATTATACGTTAACGATGTCTTTACCAGCACGTACCACGGCTGATACAGGTATTGATGCTCTAACTCACGCTATAGAAGCTTATGTCAGTAAAAAAGCGAATGCTTATAGTGATGTGCAAGCATTGGCTGCAATGAAATTAATTGGACCAAATCTACAAAAAGTTTATAGCGAACCAAAAAATGAAGCTGCCCGTGAAGCAATGATGCTGGGTTCAACTTTAGCTGGAATTGCATTTTCCAATGCCTCTGTCGCTCTAGTGCATGGTATGAGTCGACCAATTGGGGCATTTTTCCATGTGCCACATGGACTATCGAATGCCATGTTACTGCCCATGATTACCGCGTATTCAATTAAAGCCGCACCTGAAAAATATGCGCAATGTGCGAGAGCTATGGGAGTTGCCCACAGTGATGATTCCGATGAAATTGCTAATCAAAAACTGATTAATGCATTGATTGAAATCAACCGCGATTTGCAGGTACCGACGCTAGCCGAGTTTGGAGTGCAAAAAGCTGAGTTTGATCAAGTGGTACAGGTGATGGCAGAACAGGCTTTGGCATCTGGCTCTCCAAGTAATAACCCAATCGTACCGACCGTCGAAGAGATGGTGAACCTATATCAACAATTGTGGATTACGGAATAAGGCCTGAAATCCTTTATGCGTGAGTTAATTAGATAGCGCAGAAGTAATTTTAAATAGAGTAAAAGTCGTAACTTAAAGAGGAAGAACCTAATGACAATTTTAGGACATTTTATTAATGGTGTGATGAGCACCGAAAGCAACAATGTACGCAGCCAACCAGTTTATAACCCTGCGACAGGGGAATCAGAGAAATCTGTGGCCTTGGCTAGTGTAGAGACAGTAGAGCAAGCGATTGCGGCAGCTGAGGCAGCGTTCCCTGAGTGGCGCAATACTCCAGTAATGAAACGCGTTAGAATCATGTTCCGTTTTAAAGAGCTACTTGAGAAGAATGCAGATCAAATTTGTGCTTTGATTGGAGCTGAACATGGCAAGATTGTGCATGATGCAGCAGGTGAATTACAACGTGGAATTGAAAACGTTGAATATGCTTGTTGTGCAGCGGAGTTCTTGAAAGGTGAATATAGCAAAAATGTCGGACCGGGCATCGACTCTTGGAGTGAGATGCAGCCATTAGGCGTAGTAGCGGGTATTACACCATTTAACTTCCCTGTGATGGTGCCATTATGGATGTTCCCAATGGCGATTGTTTGCGGTAATACATTTGTACTTAAACCATCTGAGCGTGATCCATCATCAACTTTGTACATTGCACAACTATTGAAAGAAGCTGGCCTCCCAGATGGAGTTTTGAACGTAGTTAATGGTGATAAGGTAGCAGTTGATACCTTACTTACCAGCCCAACGGTACAGGCAGTTAGTTTTGTTGGTTCAACTCCGATTGCTGAATATATCTATGCTACAGCAACTGCCAATGGCAAGCGTTGCCAAGCCTTGGGTGGTGCAAAAAACCATGCCATCGTAATGCCTGATGCAGATATTGATAATGTTGTGAATTCATTATTAGGTGCAGCATTCGGTTCTTCTGGAGAGCGCTGTATGGCTCTGTCTGTCGCGGTAGCTGTTGGTGATGAAATTGCAGATAAAATCATTGCAAAACTGACCGAGGCGATGAAAGATCTGAAAGTTGGACATTATTCAGATAAGTCTAATGACTTTGGGCCTGTTATTACAGCTCAGCACAAAGCTAAAGTACTTGGTTACATCGACAGTGCTGAAGAACAGGGTGCTAAGATTGTAGTCGATGGTCGCCAGATGAGTCCTCAAGGTTATGAAAACGGTTACTTTGTTGGTGCGACACTGATTGACCAAGTAACGATGGACATGACTAGTTATAAAGAAGAAATCTTTGGGCCAGTATTACAGATTATGCGAGTCGACAGCATGCATACAGCAATGCAACTGATCAATGACCATGAATATGGCAATGGTACATGTATATATACCCGTGATGGTGAAGCAGCTCGATACTTTAGTGATCATATTAAAGTGGGTATGGTTGGAATTAATATTCCATTACCAGTACCTGTTTCTTATCACAGCTTTGGTGGTTGGAAACGTTCATTATTTGGTGATTTAAGTGCTTATGGTCCAGATGGCGCACGCTTCTATACTCGTCGTAAAACAATTACTCAACGTTGGCCTGCTAGTGATGTGCGTGAAGGTGCTCAATTTGCTATGCCTACCTTAAATTAAACCTACTCGCAAAGTTAAGTTTAAATTTGTGCGCTGTTTCTAAGTGAAACAGCGCTTTTTTATGAGTTGACTAAAGACTCTAATGCAGTTGCTGCTTCACGTAGCAAAGGTTCAAAGGCTTGAAGCTCTTCAAGAGATTTACGAATAGTGGGGGCATGTACATATAGACAGGCAATGATATTTCCATCTTTTAAAATTGGTACAGAACAAGCAACCATACCTGCAATAAATTCTTCGTTATCACTACCCAGTTTTTTTTCAAAAATCTTAGTTAAGTGTGTATCTAATTGATCGATATCGATCATCGTATTTTTTGTCATCTGCGTGATTGGCAGCTGAGATAATATTCTTTTCCGTTGAATTGGTTCTAGATAGCTTAGGAATAGTTTTCCGCTAGAACTGCACCACAGGGGAACCGTTGAACCAACGGGTAGATAAACCTGTAAGGGCCAGTTGGTTTGCACACGATCAGTATACAGCATTTGGTTTTCGCTAAGGATTGCTATACCACAGGTTTCACCGATTTGATCAGAAAGCTTCTGTAGAATTGCAAGACGTTCAATCTTGCGAGACTCTTGCTCCCAAACACTCATCAGCCATTTATAAGTGCGATCACCGACTACAAAACCACCATAAGTGTCACATTTGAGAAACCCTTCTTGTTCTAGGGTTTGTAGCAAACGATGTATGCTCGGTTTAGGAATATCCAGATCTATGGCTAGATCAAGTGGAGAGGGTGGATGTTTTGAAGTAGCAACGGCTTCTAATATATCAAGTACCCGTGTGATTGAAGAACCTTTTTTCTTCATAGTTGGTCTAAATAAAAAAATAATCAAGTGATGATTATAATTGAGGATTTGCTATTTTTATAGTTAATAGTCTATTAGTAATTAGTTAAATATAGCCTTTAAGTCTTAGCTAGGCCAACGGTTAAGATCACATGTGATCACTAGACCCAGATATATAAGTCTAAAAATGAAAAAATAATTCAAATCAAAATAGATGATTGAGATAAGTATTTTGTTGATTTTTAAATATAAAAATATGAGGTTTGACTGTGTTGTTTTAGTTTTAACTAGTAAGTTACTTAAAACTTCTAGAGTTGTTGTTAGACTCAGATAATCTAAACTCCTACGATGGTATAAGATCGAATAGCATTGCTATTTCTAGATAGATAGTCTATTTTGTAAACATGAACTATTCAAATTTACCCAAAAGACCACGTGGTCGGCCCACTAAACATGGAAGCAACTATGCAGATACGAAAGACGTATTAATACGTCGTGGTATTGAATTGCTTACAGAACGGGGAATGAATGCCATGAGCCTAGATGATCTCATGAAGCCTATTCAAATTCCTAAAGGCTCGTTTTATCATTATTTTGAGAATAAAGAAGCATTTATTTTAGAGGTATTAAAGGCCTACGAAATTTATTTTGTGAGACGATTGAATAAGTTTTTAAGTCAACCAGATCTTACACCTCTAGAAAAACTACAGAACTTTGTAAAAGACGCTGGTGAAAAGCTACAGAAATATGATTTTAAGCGAGGTTGTATTCTGGGAAATTTAGGACAAGAAGTTTCTTATCTAGCCCCTGAAATTATTGAGCGAATAGAAAGTATTTTTCAGGTGTGGCAGAAAATGGTTTCTGATTGTTTAAATGAATTTTACTCTCAATATAGCTTAACAGATTGCGATGAAATGGCTTATCAATTTTGGATTGGGTGGGAAGGTGCAGTTCTTAGAGCTCGTTTAATCAAATCTACGAGTCCTCTAGAAGCATTTTATCGTTTGTTTACATTAGGTGTAGAACAACTAAATAGCGTAAGAAATTAATTAAAAAATAAATGCATATTTCTGCATTTATTTTTTAATTAA
>NZ_LZPJ01000120.1:0-33887 GCF_001729365.1 Acinetobacter sp. YK3 | reverse complement strand
GATGAATACGATTTATTTGCAAAGTTAATCCAGATTAAATCTGCTTGATGTTGAATTAAATTTAAGAAAATTTTGAGATTGGTCGGTTTGGAGTAAAAGTATGTCAGCTTCTAAAAATCCACGTTATGCACGAATTTTGCTAAAGCTTTCTGGTGAAGCTTTAGCAGGTAATAAAGATATGGGTATTGATGCCCAAGTGTTAGATCAAATGTCACTTTCAATTGCTCACTTGGTAGGTTTGGGTGTGCAAGTGGGTATCGTTGTTGGTGGCGGTAACTTATACCGCGGTAGCCAGCTACAGAAAGATGGTCTGGTTGGACGTGTAACAGGCGACCAGATGGGCATGTTGGCGACTGTGATGAACGGTTTGGCAATGCGCGATGCATTGGTGCGCCGCAATATCAAAACACGTTTAATGTCAGCATTGTCGATTGGTACAGTTGTTGAACCATACTCAAGCCGCGATGCGATCCGTCATTTAAGTCAAGGTGAAGTGTGTGTTTTTGTTGCTGGTACAGGTAACCCATTCTTTACTACAGATACCGCAGCTTGCTTGCGTGGTATCGAAATCGAAGCGAACCTGATCTTGAAAGCGACCAAAGTTGATGGCGTTTATAACAAAGATCCAAGCAAATACGATGATGCGGTTAAATATGACAATTTAACTTTCGATCAAGTACTTGATGAAAAGCTTGGCGTGATGGATCTTACGGCAATTTGTTTATGTCGTGATCACAATGTGCCATTACAAGTTTTTGATATGAACAAATCTGGTGCATTACTTTCTGTGGTAATGGGCGAAAAAGAGGGTACTCACGTTACGAACTAGGGTTTACTAATATTTCACCATGCATTGCGTTATAGACTAAAACAACACAAACTAGGCATGAAGCGAAAATAATGGCGATACCCTTATTGAGTTTCATAACGACGTTTGAGGAAGTTTTAGTCATAACCCTGCGGGACAGGAATATTTTTTGGCGTTACTGCGTTATGTTTCATTTATTTAGAGTGGCTAAATTTCATAAAACATGCCTTGCATCGCCTAAAAAATATTCTCTGTCGCAATCATCTGTGAAATGTTAATAAACCCTCATGTACGTGAGCCATAAAGCTCTTTATACTAATGTTTAAATATTTTGTAATACCTAATGAATAAGTAAGGAAGATCATATGATTAACGATCTCAAACAAGATAGCGAACAGCGCATGCAGAAGTCGCTTGACTCTTTAGAGTTGGGCTTTGCCAAAGTTCGTACAGGTCGTGCGCACCCATCTATTTTAAATGGTGTGATGGTTTCTTACTACGGCTCTGATGTTCCGTTGAATCAAGTCGCAAATATCGGGCTTGAAGATTCACGTACGCTATTGGTTCAACCATTTGAACGTTCAATGGTTGCTGCGATAGATAAAGCGATTCGTGAAGCAGGTTTGGGCTTGAACCCTATTACTGCTGATGCAATCCGTGTACCAATGGCTGCGTTAACAGAAGAAACTCGTCGTGATATGCAAAAAGTTGCGCGTGCAGAAGCTGAAAATGCCAAAGTTGCGATTCGTAACATTCGTCGCGATGTATTAGGTGATCTCAAAGCATTATTGAAAGAAAAAGAAATTTCTGAAGATGATGATCGTCGTGCATCAGATGATATTCAGAAAATCACTGATAAATATGTTGCAGAGGTTGATAAACGTCTTGCAGCAAAAGAAGCAGAATTGATGAAGGTCTGATTTTTATGACCTCGCAAGAAGAACAGCTTCTTCCTCAACATGTTGCCATCATTATGGATGGCAACAATCGTTTTGCCAAAAAAAATCAAATGCAAAAAGGCGATGGGCATCGTGAAGGCAAAAATGTCTTGGATCCGATTGTCGAGCATTGCAAGAAAGTTGGCATTCGCGCTTTAACCGTTTTTGCATTTTCAAGCGAAAACTGGAACCGTCCCCAATACGAAGTTGATTTGTTAATGAAATTGTTGGAAGAAACAATTCATGAGCAACTGCCGCGTATGGAAAAGTTCAATATTGCACTGCGTTTTATTGGTGACCGTTCTCGGTTGTCTAATGAATTACGTGATTTGATGCAATATGCCGAGCAAAAAACAGCAGCCTACAGCTCTATGACACTGACTATTGCGATTAGTTATGGTGGAATGTGGGATATGGCGCAAGCTGCGAAAATGATTGCTCAGGATGCGCTTGCAGGAAAGCTTCAAGCAGATCAGATAAATGTTGATTTATTTGATAAATATGTCAGTCTAAATGATCTTCCAGCTGTTGATTTATTGATCCGTACAGGTGGGGATTATCGTTTGTCTAACTTCTTACTCTGGCAAGCTGCCTATGCAGAATTGTATTTTACCGATACTTTGTGGCCAGAATTTACCATAGAAGAGCTAGATCATGCCTTTCGTGTTTTTTCAGGACGTGAACGACGCTTTGGCAAGACATCAGAACAGATTCAACAAGCGAAAATAGAGAATTAATAATGTTAGAGCGGATTATTACCGCATTGGTGTTAGTTGCTGTTGTTTTAAGTTGCATGTTTGCAACGCAATCACATTATCCAATGTTTATGCTTATGATTTTAGCTGCGGGGGTTGCAGGCTACGAATGGTTTAAGCTTATGCCACGTAGTGTAACCGCTGTTTCAAAGCCGAAGGCTTGGGTATATGGTGGCTGTGTTGCAGCAGTATCAACACTTGCATTATTTTTTGATGATGTTGCTCTTTTACTTTGGGCAGCATCAATTCTCACATGGTTGGGAAGCATCTATTGGGTCAAGAATTATCCTGAATCGGACAATTGGTACAATCCATCCCTCTATATCATCGGATTTATCCTGATTTCTGCTGCGGTAACTTCACTTTATGCTGTTTGGCATAGCTCACCGTGGTGGCTGATGTATTTGTTCCTGCTGGTTTGGGGAGCGGATAGTGGTGCTTATTTTGTTGGCCGTAAGTTTGGTAAGAAAAAACTTGCACCCTCTGTTAGCCCAAATAAATCAGTGGAAGGTTTATATGGCGGTATTGCGACAACAGTCATCATTATGCTGGTTGTGCAATATTTCTATTTAAACTTAACCGCAATACAGCTAATCTTATTCTTAATTCTTTCGATCATTACTGTGTTCGCATCCGTGCTGGGTGACTTGTTTGAATCCATGATTAAGCGCCGTGCTGGAATTAAAGATTCCGGTCGTGTACTCCCGGGACATGGTGGTGTGCTTGATCGTATTGATTCTTTGCTTGCTGCTGCACCGATTTTTGCAACAGGTATGTATATATTAAAACTTATTGGTGTAGATCTTTAAATGACTCAAGCTGTTTGTATATTGGGTGTTACTGGTTCAATTGGTCAAAGTACTTTAAAAGTATTGGAACAGCACCCAGACCAATACACCGTATTTGCAGTCTCTGCATATAGTCGTTTAGATGAACTTTTAGAAATTTGTAAAAAACATCATCCAAAAGTAGTTGTTGTGCCGAATGAAAAAGCATTTGAGTTACAACAACGTTTAAATCAAGAAAATTTAAAAAATATTGAAATCCTCACAGATGAGGCTGGCTTAATTGCAATTGCTGAGCATGCTGACGTTGATATCGTTATGGCGGCCATTGTTGGTGCGGCAGGTTTGTTACCCACGCTTGCGGCAGTAAAAGCAGGCAAGCGTGTTTTATTAGCCAACAAAGAATCATTAGTGATGTCGGGTGACATCATGATGCAGGCGGCACGCGAGCATAATGCATTATTGTTGCCAGTTGATTCTGAACATAATGCGATTTTCCAATCTCTACCGCACGATTATCTCAATGCAGAAAGAACAGGGCAGCCACAATTGGGTGTGTCTCGTATTTTGCTGACAGCATCAGGTGGGCCTTTTCTCAACCATTCCTTGGCACAACTGCATGATGTTACACCGCAACAGGCATGCAAGCATCCAAACTGGTCAATGGGGCAGAAAATCTCAGTTGATTCGGCGACCTTAATGAATAAAGGTCTGGAATTGATCGAAGCTTGCCATTTGTTTTCAATATCAGAACATTTTGTTACAGTTGTTGTTCACCCACAAAGTATTATTCATTCCATGGTGCAATATGTGGATGGATCAACTTTGGCACAAATGGGTAACCCAGATATGTGTACGCCAATTGCGCATGCATTAGCTTGGCCTAAACGGTTGGTAACAGATGTTCCTGCGCTTGATTTATTTGAGACAGCTCAATTGAATTTTCAGCAACCAGATATTGTTAAGTTTCCAGCATTGGACTTGGCACGTCAGGCAATGCGTGCAGGTGGTTTGGCACCTACAGTATTAAATGCAGCAAATGAAATTGCAGTTGCTGCGTTTTTGAAGCAAAAAATCCGATTCACCGAGATTCCTCAAGTGGTCGATCATACTTTGCAAGCTGTACAAAATGCTAAAGCAGAAAACATAGACATCATTTTACAGACTGATATGATCGCTAGACAGATTGCAGAAAAGTATATTGTGAGAAAAGGAGGCTAAATCGTATGAATGCACTATTTATGATTGTTGCAGCGATTTTATTGCTTGGTCCTTTGATCGCAATTCATGAATTTGGTCATTATTGGGTCGCGCGTAGATTAGGCGTTAAAGTTCTAGTTTATTCGATTGGTTTTGGGCCAACATTATTAAAATGGCAGTCTAAAAAATCAGGTATCCAATATCAGCTTTCTGCTTTGCCACTGGGTGGCTATGTCAAAATGCTGGATGAGCGCGAAGGCAATGTTGCAGAGCAAGATTTACCTTATGCATTTAACCGACAATCTCCGTGGAAACGTATTGCAATTGTTGCTGCGGGACCATTGATTAACCTGTTTTTTGCAGTATTTCTGTTCTGGATTTTGTTCCTTCCTGCGCAAGAACAACTGAATACACGTATTGGTAAAGTGATGCCAAATACACCTGCTGCACAAGTTGACTTGAAAGTGGGTGACAAGATTATCAATGTTGACGGACAAACAACGCCAACATGGGAAAAATTGAATTACGCTTTGGTAAATCGTGTTGGTGAAACTGGGCAAGTCTCGATTATTGTTGATCGTGCGGGCACTGAAAAACAGTTTAGTTTACCGATTAAAGATTTCCTGAAAGATCAAAGTCAGTCTCCATTGGATGTATTGGGCTTCTTGCCTTACCGTCCAGTGATTCCTGCTAAAGTGAAAGAACTCAGTGCAGATGGTGCGGCAGTGCGTCAAGGCATGAAAGTGGGTGATCAGATCGTTGCAATCGATAATGTTGCAATGAAAGACTGGTTTGATGTGGTTGATGTAGTTCAAAGCTCTCCAGAAAAGTTGCTGAATATTGATGTATTACGCGAAGGGCAGATTGTGCATTTGCAAGTCATGCCTCAAGGTCAACGCGACAATATGGGCAATACCACGGGCGTGCTTGGGGTGAAGAGTGATGCGGGTAAGATCACGATTCCAAACGAATACAAACAAACCATTCAATATTCACCGATTGAAGCTTTGGGTGTCGCAGTGGATAAGACCACTCAGCTCTCAGGCATGATTTTTAACTCTATTATCAAGATGGTGCGTGGTTTAATTGGACTGGATAATTTATCTGGCCCAATCACGATTGCGAAAGTGGCTGGTCAAAGTGCTGAAATGGGATGGCAAACGTTTATCTCCTTCATGGCTTTGATGAGTGTCAGCTTAGGGATTTTGAATTTATTACCGATTCCGATGCTTGATGGTGGTCACTTGGTGTATTACTTTATCGAAGCAATTCGTGGTAAACCTGTTTCTGAACAAATACAGATGTTTGGTCTAAAAGTTGGTATGGTACTGCTCGGTAGCATGATGCTTTTGGCTTTATTTAACGACTTCATGCGTTTATAACAACGCAAATGGAATTTAACTTACTGGAAAATATATGGGCATGCGTCACACACATTTATTAATGCCTTTGGCACTGGTTAGTGCGATGGCAGTGGTACAACAAGCATACGCTGCAGATGAGTTTCTTGCACAAGATATACGAATTGATGGCTTAGTGCGTTTAACACCTGCAAGTATCTATTCTATGTTACCAATAAATAGTGGCGATAGAGTAAGTGATCCTATGATTGCTGAGGCAATCCGTACTTTATATGCTTCTGGTTTATTTGATGACATCAAAACCTATAAAGAAAATAATGTTTTGGTCTTTAAAGTTGTTGAACGTCCAGTTATTTCAAAGCTGGAATTCAAAGGCAATAAACTGATTCCAAAAGAAGCCTTAGAGCAAGGCTTAAAGAAAATGGGTATTGCGGAAGGTGAAGTTTTCAAAAAATCTGCATTACAGATTATTGAAACAGAGCTTGAGCAACAATACACCCAGCAAGGTCGTTATGATGCTGATGTTTCGGTTGAAACAGTTGCGCGTCCAAATAACCGTGTTGAATTAAAGCTAAACTTCAATGAAGGTACTGCTGCTAAAGTATTTGATATTAACATCATCGGTAATACAGTCTTTAGTGATAGCGATATCAAGCAAGCTTTTGCAGTGAAAGAAAGCGGCTGGGCATCTGTCGTTACACGTAATGACCGCTATGCACGTGAAAAAATGGCGGCCAGTCTGGAAGCTTTACGTGCTTTGTACTTAAACAAAGGTTATATCAACTTTAATATTATCAATTCACAACTGAACATAAGTGAAGATAAAAAGCACATCTTTATCGAAGTTTCAGTAGATGAAGGTAGCCAGTTTAAGTTTGGTGAAACCAAATTCTTGGGTGATGCACTTTATAAACCAGAAGAGCTAACAGCGCTTAAGCTTTATAAAGATGGTGAAACTTATTCGCAAGAAAAAGTAAATGCAGTTAAACAACTTTTACTTCGTAAATATGGTAATGCAGGTTATTACTACGCTGAAGTAAATGTTGTACCTGAAATCAACAATGAAACTGGCATTGTGAACCTGAATTATTATATCAATCCAGGTCAGCAAGTGACTGTACGTCGTATCAACTTCACAGGTAACAGTAAAACTGCAGATGAAGTTTTACGTCGTGAAATGCGTCAGATGGAAGGTGCATTGGCGAGTAACGAGAAAATCGATCTTTCTAAAGTTCGTTTAGAACGTACCGGTTTCTTTAAAACAGTTGATGTAAAACCTGTTCGTGTACCAAACTCTCCTGATGAAGTCGATTTAAACGTGAATGTTGAAGAACAACATTCTGGTACAACCACACTTGCTGTAGGTTACTCACAAAATGGTGGTGTAACTTTCCAGGCAGGTTTAAGTCAAACCAACTTTATGGGTACAGGTAATCGTGTAGCGATTGATTTGTCGCGCTCAGAAACTCAAGATTACTATAACTTAAGTGTGACGGATCCATACTTCACCATTGATGGTGTAAGTCGTGGTTATAACGTTTACTACCGTAAAACCAAACTAAATGAAGACTATAACGTTAATAACTATGTGACGGATAGTATTGGTGGTAGTTTAAGTTTTGGTTATCCAATTGATGAAAACCAGAGTTTAAGTGCATCTTTAGGGGTTGACCAGACTAAAGTTCGTACTGGTCCAAGCGTATCAACGTACATTCGTGATTATTTATTGGCAAATGGTGGTAAGGCCACTGGAACTGGTACGTGGTGCCCGACAGGGGTAAATGAAAAAGATTCAGACCAGAAAGATATACCAGGTACATGTAAGGATGGATTTAAGCCATACGATAATGCTTTTGAAGGTACCTTCTTAACCTATATGTTAAACCTTGGTTGGTCTTATAATACATTGAATAGACCAATCTTCCCAACATCTGGTATGTCTCATCGTGTAGGCCTAGAAATTGGTTTACCAGGTAGTGATGTTGACTATCAAAAAGTAACTTATGATGCGCAAGCCTTTAAAACACTGGGTGCAGGCTTTGTACTTCGTGGTTATGGTAAATTAGGTTATGGTAATGACTTACCATTCTATAAAAACTTCTATGCTGGTGGTTATGGTTCGGTACGTGGTTATGATAACAGTACTTTAGGACCAAAATATCCAAGTGTTATTTTCCAGGAAACTGATAAGAATGACCCAGATCCAGAAGAAGTTGGTGGTAATGCTTTAGTACAGTTCGGTACAGAGCTGGCATTACCTTTACCATTCAAAGGTGATTGGACACGTCAGGTTCGTCCAGTATTGTTCGCAGAAGGTGCGCAAGTATTTGATACCAAATGTGATATCGCAACTGGAACAATGAAGATGAATGGAAGTGATATCAACATCAAGCAATACTGTAATGACAACTACAAGTTTGATTTTAGCAATATGCGCTATAGCGTGGGTGTTGGCTTCACATGGATTACCATGATTGGTCCATTATCACTTAGCTATGCATATCCGTTAAATGATAAGCCAGGCGATGATACTAAATCTATCCAATTCGAAATCGGTCGTACTTTCTAAGTACGGCCTTGCTTAGCGCTGTAAGATATATAAAGGATGCAATAATGAAAACATTAACAAAGCTGATGTTAGGTTTGGGTTTAACGGTTTCCGCAACAGTAAACGCTGCTGGCTTGGCTGTAGTAGATTTGGCTAAAGTTGTAGAAAGCAGTACTTATCTCAAGCAACAAAATGCGAGCTTGAGCCAGTCAGTAAAACCGACTTCAACTCGTCTTGAACAATTGGGTAAAGAGTTAGAGTCTTTGCAACAAAAAGCACAGACTGAAGGCCAGAAAATGAATCAGGCTGATATTCAAAAGTTAACTGCTCAATATCAGTCAAAACTGAGTGAATTCAACTCAACTCAGCAAGGTCTACAAACCAAAGTTCAGTCTAGTTTGCAGGCAATGAATACAACTTTTGAAACACGTGTGAAGCAAGCTGCTGAACAATTGCGTAAAGAGAACAACTTAGACTTCATTTTGAATAAAAATTCTACGATTGCCTCTGACGCTCAGTATGATTTAACTGATAAAATGATTCAAAAGGTTAATTCAATTAAATAATCAATGAATAGACGTACTTATCGTTTAGAAGAAATTGCTCACCTTGTCAAAGGTGAGTATTTCGGTGCACAAGATTTTCAGATCTCGGGCTTGGCAAGTTTAGAACATGCACAAGAAAATCAGATCTGTTTTGTGAATGGCGACAAATATCTCGCACAGGCAGAAGCAAGTCATGCGGGTGTGTATATCGTCACAGCTTCACTTAAATCACAACTGATCAATAAACAAAATTTTATTGTTGTTGATAATCCTTATTTAGCTTTTGCGACTTTAACGCATTTATTTGAAAAAAAGATTACCCAACGTGGCATTGAAAGTACTGCCAAAATTCATCCATCTGCCATGATTGCCGATGATGTGTATATTGGACACTATGTTGTAATCGGTGAAAACTGTGTTGTTGGTAACAATACAATTATTCAGGCACATGCTTTTGTGGATGATGAAGTCGAAATTGGTAAAGACTGTTTTATTGATGCGCATGTGACGATTACAGGTGCTGCAAAACTGAAAGATCGTGTGCGCATCCACGCCAATACCGTCATTGGTACGGAAGGTTTTGGATTTGCACCGTATCAGGGTAAGTGGCACCGTATTGCACAACTGGGCTCGGTTCGTATCGGAAATGATGTTCGAATTGGATCAAATTGTAGTATTGATCGTGGTGCACTGGATGACACAATTTTGGAAGATGGTGTCATTATTGATAACCTTGTGCAAGTTGCTCACAATGTGCATATTGGTGAAAATACGGCCATCGCTGCAAATTGTGGGATCGCAGGGAGTGCCCGGATTGGCAAAAACTGTATTCTAGGTGGTGCATCAGGGGTGGTTGGACACCTTACAATTGCAGATAATGTGACACTTACTGCAATGTCAATGGTCACAAGAAATATTTCTGAGGCTGGAACGTATTCTTCTGGTATGGGACTTTTTGAAAATAGTCACTGGAAAAAGACAATTGTACGTCTCAGACAATTAGCAGATGTGCCATTGACCCAAATCACTAAAAGGCTTGATCATATGCAAGCTCAATTAGAGTCCCTTGAATCAACCTTTAAGTTACGTAAATAATTTATTATGACTGAGTCTACATCTCCAGCATTTACGATGCCTGAATTACCAATGGATATTCTTACCATTCGTGAATATTTACCCCATCGTTATCCATTTTTATTAGTTGATCGCGTTACGGAAATAACTGAGAACAGTATTGTCGGTTATAAAAACGTCTCGATTAATGAAGAGTTTTTCCAAGGGCATTTCCCGACTTATCCAATTATGCCTGGCGTACTAATGATTGAAGCATTAGCGCAGGTTTCTGGAATCTTGGGTTTTGTCTTAACTAATCAAAAGCCGAAAGCAGGTTCATTGTTTTTATTTGCAGGCGCAGAAAAGATCAGATTTAAAAAACAAGTTGTTGCAGGTGACCAGCTTGTCTTAAAATCTGAACTTGTGATGCAAAAACGTGGCATTTACAAGTACAATTGTACTGCTAGCGTTGATGGCATTGTTGCTGCAACGGCAGAGATTATTATTTCACACCAGAAAATTGAGCAGACATGAGTAGTCAGAATTTAATACATCCCACAGCAATTATTGACCCGTCTGCAGAAATTGCATCTGATGTACAAATTGGTCCGTATTGTGTTGTGGGTCCAAATGTAAGTATTGACTCTGGTACAAAATTACATTCACATGTTGTCATTGGTGGTTTTACGAGAATTGGTAAAAATAATGATATTTTCCAGTTCTCGAGTATTGGGGAAATTTGTCAGGATTTAAAATATCAAGGCGAAGAAACCTGGTTAGAAATCGGTGACCATAATTCGATTCGCGAGCATTGTACTTTGCATCGTGGTACGGTTCAGGATCACAGCCTGACCAAAATTGGTAGCCATAACCTGTTAATGGTCAATACGCATATTGCCCATGACTGTGTTATTGGTAACCATAATATTTTTGCTAATAATGTTGGTGTTGCAGGGCATGTCCATGTCGGCGATCACGTGATTGTCGGTGGTAATGCGGGTATTCATCAATTTTGCAAAATCGACTCATATAGTATGATCGGTGGTGCAGCGCTTATCCTTAAAGACGTACCTGCTTATATCATGGCCTCTGGTAATCCAGCGCGTGCTTATGGTATGAATATTGAAGGGATGCGTCGTAAAGGATGGTCTCGTGATACGATTCAGGGTTTACGAGAAGCTTACAAGCTGATCTATAAATCTGGTTTAACCACTGAACAGGCGATTGAACAGATTCGTAATGAAATTCTGGTCAAAACACCTGAGGCTCAGCTATTCATCGATTCATTGGAACAATCCACACGTGGTATTGTGCGTTAATCGATAATGCAAAGCAAAAAAGACACGATAGTGTCTTTTTTTTTATGCTCAATTTTCTTCTTCTACAAATTGTTGTCGATATTGTTTAGGTGAATGCTCAAAGGTGCGTTTAAAGGCTTGGCTAAAAGCCGTTTCTGAGGAGTAACCCACTTTATTGGCAATCTGTTGTATTGAGTGATTGCTTTTACGCAGATATTGACTTGCCAGACGCATGCGATGCTGCTGTAAATAGGCGAGAGGTGATTCACCAATCACTTCGTGGAAGAGGCTGGCAAACTTGGAGCGTGACATACAGCATTGTTCTGCCAATGATTCAACCGTCCAGGCATCTTCGGGATGGTTATGGATGGCAGCCAGACTATTGCTGAGTTCTGGATGATTTAAGGCACTGAGCCAACCATGTTGAGTTGAGATTTGTTGAATATGATCTCGAATACACTTGATTAATAAGATATTCACGAGATGATCAATGATGATATCGCGGCCTGCCTGAATATTTTGTGTTTCTAAGGCAAGGAAATGTAAGCCAATTTGTAGCCATTCGGGCGCATTGGTATCTCCGTGCTGGAGATGAATAATCGGAGGTAAGGCCTGAATAAAAGGACGAGCCATAATGGTGTCAATCTGGCAGCGTACCGTCAGAATGAGATTTTTTTCGGATGACTGTGTGCCGAATTCGAAGGCTTCTTCTTTATGACCATCGAACAATTTTGAAATATCAACGGCATCGACCAGTTTGGTAATCGCATTATCTGCACCTGTATGGGCTTTCCCTGAAGAAATCACCACAATTTCGCCCGCATGTGCAGTTAAACTATTTTGCGCATCAATTTGAATAAAAACAGAACCAACTAAAACAATATGAACAATTAAGGCGCTTTGATCTTGGCAGATAAAACTCCATTCTCCTTGAGTTTTCAAGTAGATATATTCAGTGTGATTTAAATGAATATCAGCAAATATTTTACTTAAAGCATCCATATGATTTTTTAACGATGTATTCATTTAAATTATAGAGAGCTGTACCAATAACTCAATATGTGTTTATAGGACAAAAACAGGGAGGATCATGCCAAAGACTTTGACATAGCTTTTTTGGACGCTTGCAACTGTCATGAATTCCATAATTCCTCAAAATATACTTATATATACAAAGACATGGATTCGATGATGAATGCGCCAGTAAATGTTGAGCAAGAACTTACGCCAGTAAGCATTCCAAAGTCAAAAACTCAGTTGGATCGGAAACGTTATTTATGGGCCATTAGCCCAGCTTTGCCTGTAATCGGAATTGGTATTTTGGCAGGTTATCAATTTGCACCACGCCCATTGAAAAAAATCTTTGCTTTAGGTGGTCCAATTGTTTTACACATTGTGATTCCAACAATTGATACGATTATTGGGAAAGACGCCAATAATCCAACCGATGAAGATATTAAGCTGTTAGAAAAAGACCCATATTATTCTCGATTGGTAAAAAGCTTTATTCCACTACAATATGCAGCCAATGTTTATGCATGTTATTTATCAAGCCGTAAAGAAACCTCTTTCATTGATAAGATTTTTCTTGGTATTTCAATGGGCGCAATTAATGGGATTGCTATTAATACTGCACATGAGCTAAGTCATAAATCTGATCGTATTGATCATATCCTTTCACATTTGGCGTTGGTACCAACAGGGTATAACCATTTCCGTGTTGAACATCCTTATGGTCACCATAAACGTGCTGCGACACCTGAAGATCCAGCATCTTCACAAATGGGTGAAACGTTCTATGAGTTTTGGCCACGTACCGTCATTGGCTCTTTCAAATCAGCAATTGAAATCGAAACGACGCGTTTAAAACGTAAAGGCAAAGAGTTCTGGTCAAGGGACAATGAATTGCTACAAGGTTGGGGCATGAGTGCCGTGTTTCATGGCTCAATGGTTGGTCTGTTTGGTAAGGGCGTAATTCCTTATTTAGCAACTCAAGCGTTCTACGGCATTAGTTTATTTGAAATTATTAACTATATTGAACACTACGGCCTAAAACGTCAAAAAGACAAAAATGGCAAATATGAGCGCACCATGCCTGAGCATAGCTGGAACAATAATAATATTGTGACCAATTTGTTCTTATATCAATTACAGCGCCATTCAGATCATCACGCTTATCCAACCCGTCCATTCCAGGCATTGCGTCATTTTGATGAAGCGCCAGAATTACCGAGTGGTTATGCAAGTATGTTATTGCCTGCTTTGATTCCACCACTATGGTCAAAAATGATGGATAAGCGCGTCTTTGATCATTATAAAGGTGACTTGAATAAAGCCAATATTTATCCAAAACGTCGTGCCAAACTGTTTAAGAAATTTGGTGTGGTTGACCAATCATTAAATGAAGTTTCTACAGAACAGGTAGCAACTGCATAATCTAAAAAATATTGCAAAAGCAGGGCACTGGTGAATCATCATCAGTGCCTTTTTATTTTCTTGTATTAAAACTTTAACCAAGTACAGATTTTGCATCTTCTTGCTGTATATCTATGTATAACTTAAGAATAATCTTATAAGCAATTTATGAGGCAAAGATGACAAAACATTATGATTATATTGCGATTGGTGCTGGCAGTGGTGGCATTGCATCAGTGAATCGTGCTGCCATGTACGGGAAAAAATGTGCCTTAATTGAAAAAGCCGAGCTCGGTGGAACCTGTGTCAACGTAGGTTGTGTGCCTAAAAAGGTGATGTGGTATGCGGCTCATGTGGCTGAGGCCATCCATAAATATGGCCCAGATTATGGCTTTAACAGTAAAGTTGAATCTTTCGATTGGCAGACTTTAATTAAAAACAGACAGGCTTATATCGATCGTATTCATCAGTCCTATCAAAATAGCCTAAGCAAGAATCAGGTTGATCTTATTTATGGCGCGGCTCATTTCATTGATAAAAATACCATCGAAGTTAACGGTGAGAAATTCACGGCAGATCATATCTTGATTGCAACTGGGACACAGCCGTCATTACCAGATATTGAAGGTGTTGAATATGGTATTGATTCGAACGGTTTCTTTGAGCTTACAGCTTTACCTAAAAAAACGGCAGTGATCGGTTCGGGGTATATTGCGGTTGAGTTGGCGGGTGTACTCAATGCTTTGGGTTCGCAAGTCGGATTGTTTATTCGTAAGGATTTACCCGTAAGACGCTTTGATTCATTTGTCAGTGAAACATTGGTTGAGGTCATGCAAACTGATGGTATCAGCGTACATACCCAAGCTGTACCAAAGAAAATCACAAAAAATGATGATGATTCCGTTACTTTACATTTAGAAAATGGCGAAACCTATACGGTTGATTGCTTAATCTGGGCAACGGGGCGAGAGCCAAATACTGCGAGTTTGAATCTGGATAAAGCCAATGTTCAACTGGATGAGCGAGGCTATATTCAAGTCGATAAATTCCAGAATACTTCACAGCAAGGCGTGTATGCGGTGGGTGATATTACAGGGAAAATGGAACTGACTCCGGTTGCTGTGGCTGCTGGGCGGAGACTCTCTGAGCGATTATTTAATCATAAACCAGAGGAGCACTTGGATTATGACAATATTCCGACCGTGGTATTTAGTCATCCGCCGATTGGCACAGTGGGGATCACTGAAAAAGAAGCCATAGAGCAATACGGGCAACAAGCGGTTAAAGTGTATAACTCATCCTTTACTGCGATGTACAGCGCCATTACGCAACATCGTCAGCCGACCAAAATGAAGCTGGTCTGTGTTGGGGGAAATGAAAAAATTGTCGGTATCCACGGTATCGGTTTTGGCATGGATGAGATTTTACAAGGCTTTGCAGTGGCCTTGAAAATGGGTGCGACCAAGAAAGATTTTGATAATACTGTAGCCATTCATCCAACCTCGGCAGAAGAGTTTGTGACGATGAGATAAGGCATAATTTATTAAAATAGAAAGGACGTGCTGAACACGTCCTTTTTCTTCGCATTGAATAAGTAAAGCAACAATTATTTCAATTCACTGGATGATTTACCCAATTCACGACGGGCAATGATCAATTGCTGGATCTGTTGTGTACCTTCAAAAATATCCAGAATTTTTGAGTCACGTGCCCATTTTTCCAGTAATTCATCTTCGCCATAACCGACACTGGCAGCCAGCTCGACGCATTTTAAGGTAATTTCATTGCCAACACGACCAGCTTTCGCTTTGGCAATCGATGCTTCTTTTGAATTCGGTTTTTTATTGTCGGCCATCCAGGTTGCTTTAATCATTAACAAACGGGCTGCTTCCCATTCGGCTTCCATTCGATAGATTTGCGCAGCTAAATTTGAAGTTTGTAAGTAGGGTGTTTTGTAGTCTGGATCAAGCTGATCTTTAAAGATTTCTTTAATTCGCTCTAACGAAGCTTTGGCACAACCAATTGCCATTGCTGCAACCAGTGGACGGGTATTGTCAAAGGTTTCCATCACGCCAGCAAAGCCTTTTGCCACATCAATCTCAGGATTACCTAACAGATTGGCAGCAGGCACACGACAGTCAATAAAGCTAATCACCGCGGTATCTGAAGCTTTAATTCCGAGTTTATGTTCCAGACGCTCAACCTTCATTCCAGATGTGCCTTTAGGTACCACGAATGATTTAATCGCAGCACGACCTAGCTTTTTATCTAATGTTGCCCACACCACCACCGAGTCGGCACGTTCACCTGAGGTGACAAAGATTTTTTCACCATTCAGGATATAGTCATCACCATCTTTGGTTGCTGTAGTGCGAATTGCTGCCGAGTCAGAACCACAACCGGGTTCTGTGATCGCCATCGCTGCCCAAGTGCCTTTGAAGCGTTCTAACTGTTCATCATTGGCAACTGCTGCAATGGCAGAGTTACCTAAGCCTTGACGTGGCATACTCAGTAATAGGCCTGTATCACCGTAACACATTTCAATAATGCCCAGCGCTGCTGACATATTGCCGCCATTTACAACTGTATCTGGGTTTACCGTGCCGCGTTTACTGGCATTGGCTGCACCGACACCTTCGCCACTTTCATTCATGCCATCTAGTAAGGCAGCAAGCATGTCCAGTTCTTTCGGGTAAGCATGTTCGGCTTTGTCATATTTACGGGAAATAGGTCGTAAAACATTCAGCGCAGTTTCGTGTGCCTGATCCACCAGCATTTTGAATTTTTTCGGATTTTGTAAGTTCATTATTGTTCTCCAAAATTAAGCGTGTAGGCCAGAATGCAGGATTGCAGTTGCACGAAGGTCGCGATACCAGCGTTCAACAGGATGCTCCTTGGTAAAGCCATGACCACCCAGAATTTGTACGCCATCAGTACCTATTTTCATTGATTTTTCAGCACAGAGCAGGCTAGCAAGATAAGCTTCACGATGGAACGGTTGTCCGGCTTCTGCCAAGCTTGCAGCATTGAGTACCAGCATACGCATGGCATCGATTTCAATTGCCATATCCGCAATCATGAAGGCTACACTTTGACGATGTGAAATAGGTTCACCGAAGGCTGTACGCTCATTGGCGTATTTAATACAGTAGGCTTTGATGGCTTCACAGGTTCCAACAGCCATGGCACACCACATCAGGTTGCCTAGATCGACAAAAGCGGTGTAATCAAAATCGCTGTCACCTAAACGCAAGGCTGGGGTCTGGTTGAATTGCAGTGTCGCGGTTTCAGAGGCTTTTAAACCCATCGCTGGATTGGCTTTGATGGCAATAGTTTCATTGGACTGCACCACGAAAATATCAGGCTGACCGTTAAATTCTGCACTAACCAGAAAGACATCTGCGGTATCGCCTAAAATTACTAAGGTTTTTTCACCAGTAATATAGAATTGTCCATTGGCTTCTGTGGCTTTGGTCTTTAACTGAAATGGGTTAAATGCGGGTGTTGCTTCTTGGAAGGCAAAACTTGCAGTGACATCGGTATCTTCAGCAAATACAGGTAAATACATGGACTGAACTTGAGTAGATCCCCAACGGGTTATGGCATTGATCACGCTGAAAGTACTGAGTAAACCCGCAGTCAGGCTGAAATCACCTTTTGCCAGATTTTCTGCAATCAGGATATTGCTAACAATATTTTTTTCTGCTGCAACGCCACCCAAGGCTTCTGGAAGCGCGTAGTAGTTTAAGCCGAGATCGACCAGATGCTGCCAGAGTTGTTCTGGAAACTGAGCGTGATGGTCCGCATCATGTGCAAGCGTATATAAGACCTCTTCTGCAAATTGTGACATCGCGTCAACGGTCATTTGCTGTTCTTCGGTCAGGCTGAGATCAAACAGATTTTTGTTAGTCTGATTCGGGAGACGTTGTTTATCGATGGGTTGAGGCTTAAATGCTTTTTGAGTTTTATTAAGTACCTTAAAGCCTGTTTTTGAACCTTGATATAATGATTTTTCTACAAATTTTCTTAATTTGAGTTGATCAAGTACTTCGCTTCCTGCGATTTTTGTGATCAAAGATAGCCCAAACCCTTGAGCCTTATTCATCATATTCGACATGGTTATATCCTGAAGGATGGTTGTAAAATTATGCTGACATGCTCCTGATCAAAAGACTATGTCTTGTTTGACATGCAGACTGGAGAAAGATAAAGGGTAAAATGCCTATTTAAAGTTTTGTAGGTTTTTGTTTTTTATGTATTTTAAAAAATATCAGAAAAATAATTTTTAAAAGAATTGACCAAAATGACAAAGTTTAAGTTTAGCTGATTGAAAGTTGGCAAAAGTTCCAGTCTGGAATCATTTAGTTAGATGGATTCGCCAGTCAAATTTTTTATTCAGATTTAGAAATATGTTATTCCAGATAGCGTTGTTATTTGAGCACTTAGATTCAAGCCTTCCTTAAACTACAAATAAGAAAGGCTTAAAGTAGACTGTTTTAATTCAGTTTTTCAAGCTGGATGCTTTCCCGATAATATTTGCATCCCTTAAACAGCAAGAAAACACCAATTATTCCTGCAATCGCATTCACAATCGAAATGGAGTTTCCAACCATTAGTGTATTTTCAAAATATTTATCAGTTAATAACGCGACTGCTGTTGTGCCAACACCTAATGCAATTAGATTGGAGATAAGCAAAAATTTGGCTGAAATCTGAGCGCGTAATTGATTTGGAGTGAGCATTTGGGTGGCCGCTGCCGAGGCGGGAATTGGAAAAGTTGAGAAGAACATGGCGATAAAAATTAGGCCAAAGGATAGATACATATTGTCAACTTGAGTGAATAAAACACTTGGTAGTACAAGCGCAGCACAGCCGATCATACCTGCCCGAATGGCAGCATCGCTATATCCTTTTTTAGAAAAGTAATCGATTAGCCATCCACAAAATAATGCACCTGCGGTATTGGCAATTAAAATGATACTCCCGAGGATATAACCTGTTTGGCTGGCATCTAAACCAAAGTGACGCATATAGAATGCAGGTGCCCAGCCCAACAGTGAGTAAAGCATCATGGTATAGAAAGAAAAACCAATAAAATGACAAAAGAAGGTTTTTTTGTGGGTTTTGATAAATGCAATGGAGTTTTTAAACGATGCCTGTATGACCTGTCCATTCTGATCCAGCTTTAAACCTTTACGTTTAGGTTCTTTCACCGTCAGAATCATGACTAAAGCCAGCAAAACACCTGGTAATCCTACGATGAAAAAGGTGAGTTGCCATGTTTTTAATTGTCCGATCACAGGCAAAACGACCATATCCACATTTTTTAACAGGCTTATCACATAACCGCCGATCAGAAAGGCCAGACCTGAGCCTATGAATGCCCCAATCGCATATAAACCTAAAGCACGTCCCAGTTTTTCCTTGGGGAATAGGTCTGTAACGATCGAATAAAATGCTGGTGATAGAGCGGCTTCGCCCGCACCGACACTTAATCGGGCAATAAACATCTGGATAAAGTTTTTACTCAAGCCACATGCTGCTGTAGCAAGACTCCAGAAGGCAATGCCAATAGAAATAATCTTGATTCGTGATTTTTTGTCTGCAAGCGCAGCAATCGGAATGCCCATAAATGCATAAAATAAAGAGAAAGCCAGACCTTGTAATAAGCTGAACTGCGTGTCAGTTAACATGAGATCTTGTTTAATCGGTTCGATCATCAAGGACAGAATCTGGCGATCTACAAAAGAAAGAATATAAGCCACCATACAGATCACAACGACATACCATTGATAGCCGAAGCTTTCTTGGGTATGAAGTTCTTGCTCTTTTTGTACCGTATGCTCGGGTGTGTGATTGGTTTCGTGCTCATTCCTGCCGAGCACATTTTCTAGGTTGTTATCATTCATTGTGCATCTTCCTGTGATGACTGGGATTTTAAACTTGATACTTTTTATTAAATTATTTATTTTTTTGGTATCGTATGTTTATTTATATAAAGTTTTAATTGATCAAGCAATACACAATTAAAATAAAAGTGAAAATTACTCGAGAGAATAAAGAAAATGGATAAATATTTTATAAATAGGAAGGTTGAGGATATAGTTTTATACAAAATAGAGATTATTAATTAAAGGTTTATTGTGGGATTGGTTTGTTTGATACTTTGTTGTTATTATGAGTTTTATAATAAAAATATTATGAATTGTGCTATATTTTTATTATGATGCATACAATATAATTCCTCCCATCTATAATAAAAGAAGGATAATTAAAAATATGATTCAACTTCTAAGTTTTAGATAATTTTTAGTTTGACAACTAAATCAGCTTAAACCTTCTGTCAAAATCACAATATATTCACCAGCCAAATCACGATGTTTTTTGGCCTGTTGATAGGCATCACTGTGATACCAGTTCTGTGCTTCCTGCATCGTGCTAAATTTGATAATGGCAACGCCATCAGTTTCAATATTTTCTAAAGCAATCGATTGTCCATAAAAAACGATGGGTTCAGCATCAAAACCTTGACTGGCTTGACGTGCCAACGTGGTATAGGTCTTCATTTCATCTTGGTTTTTTAATTCTTTACGAATCAGAATGATATAGGCACTCATGGATTTTCCTGAATTGAACTTATTTTTAGGATTCTAAATTTTAAATGATTGATGGACACCTGATCGTATCCATCAATCTGGGTAATTTAAGCTGCGCGGGCAACCAAAGTTAAAATATCATAAGTCGCCACTAGTTCATCACGTTGATTTTTCACCTTGATATCCCAGACCACCACGCCATGTTCGGGTTGAGATGGATCTTTTTGCGGTTTTGGTGTTTTCTGTTTGCAGGTCAGTTCTACCCGAATCGAATCGCCAATTTTGACTGGTTCGACAAAACGTAAATTATCCATACCATAATTGGCAATCACAGGACCTTGAGCAGCATCGACAAATAAGCCTGCTGCTGCTGAAATAATGAAGTAGCCATGCGCAACACGCTCACCGAAGAAAGAATCTGCCGCAGCGATTTTGTCGGTATGCGCATAGAAATAGTCACCACTGAGGCAAGCAAAATTGACAATATCTGCTTCAGTCACGGTACGGCGTGCAGTCAGTAAACGTTCACCAATCACCAGTTCATCAAATGATTTTTTAAATGGATGAACTCGGTCTTCATTGATATTTGAACCCGCCGTCCATGAATGGGTGACTTGCGTCAGGCTATTCGGTGAACCTTGAATCGCTGTGCGTTGCATATAGTGTTTAACTGCACGAATGCCGCCAAGTTCTTCACCGCCACCAGCACGACCTGGGCCGCCGTGAACGAGGTGAGGTAGTGGAGAACCATGTCCCGTACTTTCTTTGGCTGACTCTTCATCCAGAATATGAACACGACCGTGCCACGGTGCAATTTTCTGGATGATCTGCTCAATATTTTCATCCGTATTTTTTACTACTGAGGCCACCAGACTGCCTTCACCACGCGCCACCAGGTCAACAAGTTCATCAATGGATTGATAAGGCATCAAGGTACATACAGGGCCGAATGCTTCAGTGGTATGTACTGAGATGGCTTCTAATGGTTTGTCACAGCGCAAGAGTGTCGGTGGAAAGAAGGCGCCTTTTTCTGGATGATCTGCATTAAATTTAAATGCGCTATCGCCACCAAATACAATTTGAGCTTCTTTTGCCAGTTCAGCAACTTTGGCTGCTACATCCAGTTTTTGTTTAGGGCTGGCTAGGGCGCCCATCGTTGTGTCTGGTTTTTGTGGATCACCAACCACGACTTTTGCCAGTTTGGCGCTCAGCTTTTGCTGGACTTGTTCAAGCAGAGCATGAGGAACAAAGGCACGGCGAATGGCGGTACATTTTTGTCCAGCTTTGGTGGTCATTTCACGAAACACTTCACGTACAAACAGATCTAGCGTTGCTTCATTCGCTTCTGGACTGAGAATCGCGCTATTGACCGAATCTGCTTCCATACTGAATGGAATGGAGTATTTATTTAAGTGCGGATGATTGCGAAGCTTTTGGCCTGTATATGCTGAACCTGTAAAGGTGACGCAGTCTTGAGGGCCTAAATAATCAAAAAGATCATAAATTTGACCACAGATCAGTTGTAGCGAACCTTTGGGTAAAATTCCCGTTGCAACAATTGCCTCAACCACGGCTTGAGTCAGTTGAGCGCCTTCAGTTGCAGGTTTGACAATACAAGGCACACCGGCCAAGAGCGTCGGCGCAATTTTTTCAAGCATGCCCCAGATTGGGAAGTTAAAGGCATCGATATGCACTGCAACACCAGCTTTAGGGCTTAAAATATGCTTCGCGCCAAAAGTGCCGTTTTTAGAGAGCTGAATCCAGCTATCTTCGGTAATAATTTTTTCATCATTCAGTTCACGGCGTACCAGACTTGAATAGGCGAATAAGGTCTGAATCCCGCCTTCGATATCAATCCAGGCATCTTTACGTGTCGCACCAGTGGCATGAGCTAAGCTATAGAACTGTTCTTTTTGCTCAAGTAAATGTTGGGCAATTTGCTTTAGTGCATTGGCACGTTGATGAAAAGTCCAGTTTGCCAGTTCAGTACCATTTTGCTTGGCATATTGCACGACCTGTTGCATATCGATGCCATGACTACTGACGCTATAGATTGGGGCACCCGTAATTGCATGTACAACGGTACGTGTCTCTTCATGACTTGAATGCCAGATTCCATAGACATAAGACGCCAGTTTGGTTAACTGCTGGCTTGAGCTTTGTTCTTTAATATCCGTGGTTGCTTCTTCTAGATGTGCTTGTTCAAGCATGATCAAACTCCATTTTTATGTGATACATCAATTATAGAAATACTTAAAATATGATTCATAATTTCATATTGATTGCGCTAAAAGTCAACCTTATTTTATTTTTAAGCTTGAATAAAATTTTTATTAATTTAATTTATATTAGATAAATCAATAATTTGAATTTGATTTTGTGGTGAATTTTAATTTGATACAAAAATATCGGTTGACTTTATTTTATGCGTATCGAAAAATGGATTCATGGATGAAATCCTCAAGGAATTGAAACATGGAAAATAATTATCAGAAATTTGAGCACAACATTGCCAATGACATCACCATTGAAGCCAAAGATGAAATGCCTGAGGCCTATCGTAAAACCTTGATTCGTCAGATTGGACAGCATGGTCATTCGGAAATTGTCGGGATGCTGCCAGAAAGCAACTGGATTACCCGTGCACCGACATTGAAACGTAAAGCTGTATTACTGGCAAAAGTTCAGGATGAAGCAGGGCATGGTCTCTATCTTTATAGTGCGGCTGAAACCTTAGGTGCAGACCGTGATGAGATGATGGAAAAATTGATTGATGGAAAAATGAAATATTCATCGATCTTTAATTATCCAACGGTGAGCTGGGCCGATGTGGCGGCGATTGGCTGGCTAGTGGATGGTGCTGCGATTGTCAATCAGGTTGCTTTATGCCGTACCTCTTATGGCCCTTATGCGCGTGCCATGGTGCGAATCTGTAAAGAAGAAAGTTTCCATCAGCGTCAGGGTTTTGAAGCCATGATGGCGTTGGCTGCTGGATCTCCCGAACAAATACAGATGGCGCAAGATGCAGTGAACCGTTTCTGGTGGCCTGCACTAATGATGTTTGGCCCAAGTGATGAGCATTCTCCAAATAGCGCACAAAGTATGGCATGGGGAATCAAGCGCTTTAGTAATGATGAATTGCGCCAGAAGTTTGTCGATAACACCGTACCGCAAATCTTACAGCTTGGTTTGACCGTGCCTGATGCGGATTTGAAATGGAATGAGGAAACTGGTCATTACAGCTATGGCGAGATTGACTGGCAAGAATTTAATGAGGTGATTGCGGGTCGTGGGCCTTGCAATCATGAACGGATCGAAGCGCGACGTAAGGCTTGGGAAAATGGCAAGTGGGTGCGTGATGCAGCCGTTGTCTACGCCAAAAAACAGCAAAACCAAGTCGGTAAAGTCGCTTAAAACAGAATTGATGGAAAAATTTAAGGATATCGCAATGGAAAATAAGAACAATTGGTCGCTTTATGAAGTGTTCGTGCGGAGTAAGCAGGGTTTAAGTCACCGTCATGTTGGTAGTTTACGCGCGCCTGATGATGAGATCGCCCTGCAAAATGCACGTGATGTATATACCCGCCGCAATGAAGGTATCAGTATCTGGGTGGTGCGTTCGGAACTGATTAAATCTTCGCAGCCAGATGAAAAAGCCGAGTTTTTTGAACCTGCATTGGACAAAGTCTATCGTCATCCGACTTTCTACCATATCCCTGATGGCATTGAGCACATGTAAGGGAGTATGCATATGAACAATATCGTTTTATCTAAGTTTTTATTACATATCGGCGACAGTCAACTGGTGTTGGCACAACGTCTGGCCGAGTGGTGTGGTCATGCGCCTGAACTGGAAATTGATATTGCATTGGCCAATATCGGTCTGGATTTACTAGGCCAATCCCGAAATTTTCTGACTTTGGCAGGACAATACGAAGCTGAAAAACGTGATGAAGACCAATTGGCTTATTTCCGTAATGAACGTGAGTTCTTGAACTTATTGTTGTGTGAACAACCGAATGGTGATTTTGCGCAAACCATCGTACGTCAATGGCTGATGGATCATTACCATGTGTTGTTATTAACGGCGTTAACCCAATCCGCAACGCCAGAAGTCGCGGCATTGGCGGTGAAATCTTTAAAAGAAGCCAAGTATCACATTCGTTTCTCAACCAGCTGGATGGAACGTTTAAGCCTCAGCACGGCAGAAGCACATCAACGTGTACAACAGGCATTAGACAATTTGTGGCGTTTTAGCGCTGAACTGTTCGAGTTGACTGCGGAAGAAAAAACACTGGTTGAGCAAGGCATCATTCCTGATTTATCCAGCGAAAAAGCACAATGGGATCAGGTCGTAGCTGCCGAACTAAAGCGTTTTGAATTGAGCATTCCTGCAAATGGTGCCTACCGCCGTGGTGCCAAACAAGGTTTGCATACCGAGCATCTGGGTTATCTGCTGGCTGAAATGCAATCCATTCAACGCAGTTATCCTGAGATGACTTGGTAAGGCAAGGAGTGTCGCTATGCACATGATTCGTCATTGTATTGATCAATGTTGGGATGTTTTAGAAAAGGTCAGCGATCCAGAGATTCCAGTGCTGTCAGTGGTGGATTTGGGCATGATCCGTGGTGTGGAGTTGAATGAACAGCAAGAAATTATTGTTCGATTGACACCAACTTATAGCGGTTGTCCAGCTACTGACCTGTTAAAAGCACAGATTGTCGAAGCACTGGCAGCAGAAGATTTGATTCCCGCAAAAGTCATCATTGACCTATCAGAAGCATGGACCACGGACTGGATGTCGGACGCAGGTAAACAGAAACTGCAAGCCTATGGCATTGCGCCACCAGAAGGTACGGCACAGCAATGTGGAACGCATGTTCATCTGAGTGATGGCGTGGTGTGTCCTCATTGCAAGAGTCGTAAAACCCGACTGTTAACCGAGTTCAGCTCCACCGCTTGCAAAGCCTTGTACAAATGTCAGGACTGCCTTGAACCTTTTGATTATTTTAAATGTATTTAAAGTCTTGGATAAGGAAATCAGCCATGAGCCAATTTATTCCATTAAAAGTAAAAACAATTACACCACAGACTGATCAGGCGATTTGCATTGCCTTTGATCTGGCCGCAGAACAACAGCAACAGTTTCAATTTCAGCCAGGCCAGCATCTCACTATTCGCCATTTAACCGAAGCTGGGGAAATTCGCCGTTGCTATTCAATCTGTAGTTATGCGCCAAAAGAAGACATCAGCATTGCAGTCAAAAAAATTGAGCAGGGCCAATTTTCCAATTGGGCCAATGAGCATTTAAAAGTGGGTGATGTACTGGAAGTCATGCCACCACAAGGTGTGTTTTTTCAGAAAGCGGCACGTACGGGTGGTCAAGCCTATTTAGGCATTGCTGCGGGCAGTGGAATTACCCCAATTCTTTCCATTATTAAACAGGTGTTATTTGAGCAAGAGTCGGCAAATTTTACCTTGGTATATGGCAATCGCTCATGGAAACAGACCATGTTTTCCGAGCAGATTATGGACCTGAAAGATCAGTTTAAAGAACGTTTCCAACTCATCAATATCTTCTCGCGGGAGTTCAACGACAGTGAACTGCTGAATGGTCGTATTGATGAAAAGAAGCTCAAGCAGTTATTTGAACATGACGTATTAGAGTCAGACTTTGACCATGTGTTTGCCTGTGGTCCTGATGAAATGATGGATACCGTCGAAAGCCTGTTACCTGATTTGGGGATTACGAAAGAGCGCATTCATACCGAACGTTTTAACACAGGTCATATCCGTAAACGTCCAGCGGAAGCCGATGCCCATCGTAAGGAAGAAAAAGTCAACATCGTGCTAGATGGACGAGAGCTGATTGTTGCGGTTGGACAAGAGGACGAAAGTATTCTCGATGCTGCATTACGTGCAGGTGCAGATTTGCCTTATGCCTGTAAAGGTGGCGTATGTGCCACCTGTCGCTGCAAGGTACTTTCAGGTGAAGTGGATATGTTCCTGAATTATAGCCTTGAAGATGATGAGGTGGAAAAAGGCTATGTACTGAGCTGTCAGACTTTACCGAAAGGCGCGAATGTGCGTTTGAGCTTTGATGAGTAGAGAAACAGCGATGCAAACATTGATTCAGGTAGAAACACCACTTGAGGGTGTCATGCTGCTGAGCCTAAACCGTCCAGAAAAACGCAATGCCTTGAATAATGCCACCTTACAGTATTTATGTGATTTGCTGGAACAGGCTGAACACGATCCTCAAGTAAAAGTGGTTGTGTTAACGGGCAATCACAATTGCTTTGCTGCGGGTGCAGATCTGAGCGAATTGGCGGCAATGGATGCGGTGTCCTTACAACTCGATATTCGTCCAAAGTTATGGCAGAAGATCGATGCATTTACTAAGCCCATCATTGCAGCAGTGAATGGTTATGCCTTAGGTGCTGGATTTGAACTGGTTCTACATTCGGATATCGTGATTTGTGGTGACAATACCAAATTTGCTCTGCCTGAGATTGGTTTAGGGATGTTACCGGGTGCAGGTGGCACACAACGTTTAGCTCGTTTGGTCGGCCAGCAATTGACTATGCGCTGGGCAATGACGGGTGAAATGATCTCCGCCAAGCAAGCACAGCAGCATGGTATCTGTAGCGAAGTGGTACCAACCGTACTCACTGTGGAATATGCCATTCAACTGGCAAGCAAAATTGCCAAGCAAGCACCTTTAGCGATTCGGGTAATCAAGCAATCGATCAAAAGTATTCATGAGACAACATTAAGTCAGGGACTGAAATCCGAACGACAAAACTTTGTCTGGTTGGCAGCAACCAAGGATCGGAATGAAGGCATTAGCGCATTTTTTGAAAAAAGAAAACCAATCTTTAGAGGTGAGTGATGGACTATAAAAATATTATTGTTGAAGAAAAAAATGGTGTGGGTTATTTAACCTTCAATCGTCCACAAGCATTGAATAGCTTTAACGTGGACATGCACCGTGAGGTGGCTGAGGTTTTGAATCTTTGGGCAAAAAAACAGGACGTTCGCTGTATCGTGATCAGTGGTGAAGGTCGTGGTTTTTGTGCAGGACAAGATTTAGGTGACCGTGTGGTTGATCCGAATGCCGCTGCACCAGATTTAGGGTATTCGATTGAAACTTACTATAACCCGCTGATTAGAACCATTGTGAATATGCCAAAACCTGTCATCTGTGCGGTGAATGGCGTGGCGGCAGGTGCAGGTGCAAATATCGCTTTGGCGTGTGATCTGGTGATTGCAGCTAAATCTGCCAATTTTGTACAGGCGTTCTGCCGTTTAGGTCTGGTACCTGATTCGGGTGGAACATGGTTCCTGCCACGCGCAGTCGGTCACGCACGTGCCATGGGGCTTACTTTACTCGGTGATAAATTACCAGCTGAAACTGCTAAAGAATGGGGCATGATCTGGGATGTTGCTGAAGATGCAGAATTAAAAACAAAAGTCACTGAGCTGGCTGAACGTCTCGCGAAACAGCCGACTTTTGGTCTTTCATTGATTAAAAAAGCCATTCATCAATCCCCTAATCATAGCTTTGATGAGCAGATGCATCTGGAAAGAGACCTACAGCGTATCGCGGGCCGTTCAGAAGATTATCGTGAAGGTGTACAAGCTTTTATGAATAAGCGTGAGCCAAACTTTCAGGGGCTTTAAGCATGACTCATCTGGATTTATCTGATGCCCGCATTGCCGTTATTGGCTCTGGAACCATGGGCATCGGGATCGCCCAATTGGCTATTATGAATGGTCATTCAACTGTTCTCTACGATCTTGATCGTGAAAAGACCCAGCAGGCGGTTGAGGGATTGCATCAGACTTTTGCCAAACTGGTTGAAAAAGGCAAGATAACAGACGAACAGGCTCAACAGGCATGTTCACGTTTAAGCATTGCTGATGGTATAGATGATTTAGCTGATGTGAATTTGGTGATCGAGGCGGTGGTTGAAAAACTGCAAGTAAAGCAGTCTTTGTTCCAACAGCTTGCAGCTATTTGTAACGAACACACTATTTTTGCCACCAATACCTCATCTATTTCAGTGACTGCGATTGCGGCTGGGATTCCACAACCTGAACGTGTCGTGGGCCTGCATTTCTTCAATCCTGCGCCAGTGATGAAACTGGTCGAGATTGTGCAAGGTTTAAAAACACCAGCAGGATTATGTCACGCGTTAAAAACTTTGATGCTGAACTGGAAGAAAATTCCAGTGCTGACCAAGTCAACACCGGGTTTTATCGTGAATCGTATCGCCCGTCCATTCTACGCAGAAGCATTTCGTGCCTTACAAGAACAGGTCACAACGTATGAGCAGCTGGATTATGCCTTAAAGCAGTGTGGTGGTTTTGCGATGGGGCCGTGTGAACTCACCGATTTGATTGGGCAGGATGTAAATTTTTCTGTGACCCAAAGTGTGTATGAAGCCTTCTTTTATGAGCCGCGTTATCGTCCAAGTCTGGTACAAAAGGAACTGGTCGATGCAGGTGCATGGGGACGCAAGTCAAAGCAAGGTTTCTATCACTATGATGAAAAAAATCAGTATGCGACTTTTCAACCCCAAGCTATTACGGCGACTGCTTTTCAAGCAAAGGTTCAGGTCAAAGGCACATGGTCTCAGCTACCAACGCTACTCACACGGTTAGCGCTGAATGGTGGGACTGAAAATGAAGAAAATATCATTCAGATGGATGATATTGATCTACGGTTAAGTCAGGGGGAATCTGCCAATCTGAACTATCTAAGCCGTAAAACGGTATTGATGGATTGGCATCATGATTTTTCTAAGGCGCAAGCCGTAGTGCTGAGCCACAATCAATTGTGTCAAGCCGATGATCTGGCAAAAGTTGATGCATTTTTTGCTCAATATCAGATGTATGTGATCTGGATTACAGACCATCCTGCATTATTAACTTTACGTACCCTTGTCTTGCTGATCAATGAAGCCTGTGAAGCCAGTCTTCACGGTATTACCAGTATGGAAGATATTGATAATGCCATGAGATATGGTGTCAATTATCCTAAGGGGCCGTATCAATGGATGATGCAATTGGGCGCGCAGTATGTGCTGCAAACCCTCAATAATTTATATGCCATTTATGGCGAAGAAAAATATCGTGCAAGTCTTTATCTCAAACAATACGTGGCACAGCAGCAAAGCGTAACGGCCAACGATTCAAAAGATTTAACCGCATTTGCATAAGCAGGAGTGATCATGGAAGACGTTTTTATTTGTGATTTTATTCGTACCCCGATTGGACGCTATGCGGGTTCATTGAGTTCAGTACGTACCGATGATCTTGCTGCATTGCCTATCAAGCATTTAAAAGAAAAACACGCACATTTACCGTGGCAGGATTTAGATGAAGTATTTTTAGGTTGTGCCAATCAGGCGGGCGAAGACAATCGCAATGTTGCACGTATGGCAACCTTATTGGCTGGATTACCAGAAGCAGTTCCTGCCATGACAGTGAATCGACTCTGTGCTTCAGGACTGGATGCAGTGGGTTTGGCAGCACGTTCGATTAAATCGGGTGAATCACAGTTTGTATTGGCAGGTGGTGTCGAGTCCATGAGCCGTGCACCTTTTGTACAAGCCAAGCAAACTGAAGCTTTTGGGCGTAGTCCTGAAATATTTGATACGACCATTGGCTGGCGTTTCATCAATAAAAAGATGAAAACACAATATGGTACAGATAGCATGCCGGAAACGGCTGAACATGTGGCTGAAAAATATCAAATCAGCCGACAGGATCAAGATGCTTTTGCAATTCGTAGTCAACAAAAAGTGGCTACGGCACAGCAAGCAGGTTTCTTTGATGAGGAAATTTTGCCAGTTGAATTGGTGGATCGTAAAAAGAACATCACAATGTTTGCCCAAGATGAGCATCCTCGTGCAGATACCAGTCTGGACAGTTTGGCGAAATTGAAAGCACCATTCCGTAAAGAGGGTGGTTCAGTTACAGCAGGCAATGCATCAGGTGTAAACGATGGCTCGGCGTGTGTTTTACTCACTAACCGCCAATTTGCAGATACGCATGGTTTAAAACCTTTAGCTCGTGTGGTGGCGATTGCCAGTGCAGGGGTTGAACCGAAATATATGGGTATTGGCCCAGTCCCAGCGGTACAAAAATTATTGAAACAAACGGGTCTGAGTCTGGATCAAATGGATGTGATTGAGCTAAACGAAGCTTTTGCTGCCCAGTCGCTAGCTTGTATGCGTGAGTTAGGCCTGAAGGATGATGATATACGTGTTAACCCCAATGGTGGCGCAATTGCACTGGGTCATCCTCTCGGCATGAGTGGCACGCGTTTGGTAATTACTGCCACCAGAGAATTGAAAAGACGCCAAGGGAAGTACGCGCTTTGCACCATGTGTGTCGGTGTTGGGCAAGGTGTCGCCCTGATTTTAGAAAATGTAGCTTAATTTAATTGAAACGAAACGGTTCGAATAATATAACGAAATAGGAGAGACGGCAGTGGATAGCCTCATTACAGAAGACGTAGAAAAAATGACGCTTGCGGAGTTACGAGCGCTTCAAACCAAACGGTTAAAAGAAACATTGAGTAATGTTTACGCCAATAGTCCTGTGTACAAGAAAAAGTTTGATGATGCTGGTGTGCATCCAGATGATTTCGTCACACTGGATGATCTGGCTAAATTTCCATTTACCACCAAACAGGATTTACGCGACAACTATCCGTTTGGCATGTTTGCCGTTCCGCAAGAGCAGATTGTGCGTTTACATGCCTCGTCTGGCACAACAGGTAAACCAACCGTCGTTGGCTATACCCAAAAAGACATCAACACTTGGTCAGATATTGTTGCGCGTTGCTTGCGTATGGCGGGCTTGAGTGCCAAAGATATGATTCAGGTGGCTTATGGTTATGGCCTGTTTACGGGTGGTTTAGGTGCGCATTATGGTGCTGAACGCTTAGGCGCAACTGTGATTCCGATGTCAGGTGGTCAGACAGAGAAACAGGTGCAACTGATTCAGGACTTTAAACCAACGGCAATCATGGTCACGCCATCCTATTGCATCAGCATTATTGAAAAGCTCGAGCAACAGTTGGGCAGTGCGCGTAATACCTCATTAAAAGTTGGTATTTTTGGCGCAGAGCCGTGGTCGAAAGAGTTACGCCGTGAGATCGAAGAGCGCCTGAATATCAAAGCACTGGATATTTATGGTTTATCTGAAATTATGGGCCCTGGTGTTGCCATGCAATGCCTTAATGAAGGTGACGGACTAACCATTTGGGAAGATCATTTCTATCCTGAAATTATTAATCCTGAAACTGGTGAAGTGTGCAAGGACGGTGAGCTGGGTGAACTGGTGTTCACCACCATCACCAAAGAGGGTTTGCCAATCATCCGTTATCGTACCCGTGATTTAACCCGTTTATTGGCGGGCCAGAATCTCGTCATGCGCCGTATGGATAAGATCGTAGGACGTAGTGATGATATGCTGATCATTCGTGGGGTCAATGTTTTCCCGACCCAGATCGAAGAACAGATTTTACAAGTTCCAAGTCTGGTGCCAAATTATGAAATTCTGGTGGCGAAAAAAGGACACATGGACACTTTGCATATCCGTACCGAAATGTGCCATAACTGTGACATGCAGGCGCAGCAACTGGCTCAGCAGTTAATGCAACGGATTAAAACCATGATCGGGATTTCAGTAACGGTAGAAGTAGTGAATGAACTGACTTTGCCGCGCTCTGAGGGGAAAGCAAAACGCGTTATCGATATGCGCCAGATTGCTTAACATTATGATCATTCAGGGTATAGAATCTATATCCTGAATCTTAAACGCCAAGATAAAAGTATGAGTGCAAAGCTACAGCAAATTATTGATTCGATTATTCAGAATGAAACCTTAAGTGGTACATCGCTCATTTCAACCATTTTTGGTGATTCGGTGCTGCATCGTGGCGGTAATATTAGTCTTGCCAGCTTGATTCAGTTGCTGGAGCTGTTTGATTTTAATGATCGTGCTGTACGGACTTCCGTGTTTCGCTTGGTGAAAAATGACTGGCTAGATTCAGACAAGATTGGCAGAACCAGTTTTTATCGTATTACCGATGCCAGTCGATCAAAATATTTGCAAGCAGAGCAACGGATTTATAATGATCAGATGAAGGAATGGGATCATTCTTGGGATCTGATCCTGATGTCGAGTCTGGATACAGACAATAAAGCATTTTTGAAGAAAGAACTGGAATGGCTAGGTTTTGCCAATATTTCGACCAATCTGATGGCTTATCCGGGATCTAATCGACTGCAATTACAAAAGTTGCTGGTTGATCTGAATATGAGTGAGCAGGTGGTGGTGTTTAAGGCAGAGACCTTGCAGCTGTTTAATAACTCGACCGATACCATTAGCCGTATGTTAGAGACCAACTGGCCGATTGATGAGTTGCGTCAACGTTACCTGCAATTTCTGGATATGTTTCGGGAAATCGGAGCAATCTTGATGCAGGACGATGAGCGCATTGAACCTGTGCAAGCCTTTCAGATCCGGACTTTACTGATTCATTATTACCGTCGGATTTTGCTTAAAGATCCTGCTTTGCCTTTAGAGTTGCTATCGGCAGACTGGCCCGCAGTCAAGGCGCGTACCTTATCCATGAATATCTATAAAAAAGTCTTTGAAGCCGCAGATGACTATTTCTTGTCGGTTGCTGCTACATCGGAAGGGCCTATGCCCAATGCAACTGCACATTTCTGGCGTCGCTTTGGCGGTTTGAGCCAAAATAATGAGAGAGTGAGTGATGCCTTGTTACAGTATTGATGGAGTGATTCCCGTTGTTCATCCCAGCGCATTTGTGCATCCCACTGCTGTTTTAATTGGTGATGTGATTATTGAGGCAGGGGTTTATATTGGCCCTTTTGCTTCATTACGGGCTGATTTTGGCCGTATCCATATCAAGGAAAATGCCAATGTACAGGACAACTGTATCATTCATGGTTTTCCGCAAAGTGTTACGCTGGTTGAGGAAATGGGACATATCGGTCATGCTGCGACGTTGCATGGTTGTCGTATCGGTAAAAATGTCTTGATTGGCATGAACAGTGTTGTTCTGGATTATGCGGAAATTGGTGAAAATAGCATTATTGGTGCCAATAGCTTGGTGAAAACTAAAGATCAAATCCCTGCCAATGTTCTGGCTTTAGGCAGTCCAGCAAAAGTGGCCAGAGAACTTTCTGAAAAAGAACGACACTGGAAAATTCAAGGTACGCAGGAATATATTCAGTTGGCGCAGCGTTGTTTAAGCACAATGAGGGAAGTTTTACCTTTGGCAGAAGAATCTGCTGAACGTAAGACCTATCAGGATTTTCAGTCAGAGCACCAAATTAAACCTAGCACATAAATAATCTGCCTCTTTTTCTATAATGGGGTATTTTATTTTAGATTTAATAAAACTAAAAATTATAATCTATTCCACTGTATGTAAAATATTGAATAATAAAAGACCAAATATCGAAGATATGCCCTAAATACAAAAAACACTGTCCTATTTTAATGGTTTATAAAGAGTTTTTTTGAATTAGAATCATA